>JAYEIF010000041.1:0-4875 GCA_034659895.1 Candidatus Zixiibacteriota bacterium | reverse complement strand
AGCGAGATATTTCCGAAGTTGACTGATGTAGTCGAAAATAATACTAAATCGACTTCTTTCATTAGCATCACGCCAACCTTATGGGAATATGGTGCGCATCGGTTGTGAAGTCAAGGCCATTCCTGTTAAAGTAACCAGACGAAAACATTCTGGCATCAGAACGGGAAAAAGTTAATATAATATGGCCAGAGAAATAGCTATTGCTATGGAGTAAATTCAATTCGCCGTATCAGTTTAAGTTAAGATATACCTAATTCCAAGAAGTTAGATTGCTTTCTATGACTTCTCGAACTTTACACATACGAATACAGATTTTCCCAAATTTGCGAACTGCAATCAATCACTTGTTGGCGAACCAAACTGCAACCAGATACCGTCACTTAAACGCTTGTTTTTCCTGAAGAATCCAAGATGCAGTTTATCGTAGTCATCACGGTCAGGAATTGTCTGTTCGCAAATAAGGATGTCCCCGTTTTTCCATGTTTTAACCGCTGGTGTGGGAGCAAAATCAAAATTGTCAAAGTAAGACTTTTCGTGCCCAGGGTAAACATGTACAAAAACTCTGTAATCCTGAAGGAAATGGTCAGCAACATAGAAAGCAAACAGCAAATGTAAACTATCACCCGCAGGAACCGAGAACGCATTAAGCAGTTCAATCCTATTGCCAAAGGATTTTTCTCCGCCACTTGGTGTTAGATGATTCCAGTCACTCCAACAGGAACCTGTGTAGTTGTTCATACGAACCTGCCCGGTACTGTCAAGATCATCATGGAGCATCTTCATGCGTGCCAAAGAAATAAGATTATTTTGTTCTATCTGCCACTCACTACTATCACTCCTAAATCTATTGCGTAGATCAAGGACATTGTAGAGGTAGTCACCTTTTTCCTTGCTGAACAGCGTGGTATCATTGACAACGGCTGGATCGTAGTGCAATATCTGATGGGAATACCGATTAGGATAATTACTAAGGGAAAGCAGTATTTGAAAATTATCATCCTTCATGCGTGGCATGAAGAAATCCACATGGTCAAATCGATTGTGACGCAAAGCAAGATTGAAGAGAAATGGGTCCCGTACCGTCTGCAAATTGTTCAAAAAACGGTAGCGCTGGATATATCGAGAAGCGGGATGGGAATAGTGCTCATTGTGAGCTATAAAAGTATAGACAGGATAAAACGCAAAGAGAGCTTCATGCGCTGTGAGAAATACAGAGCCCTGTCGTTGTAACATCTCATACCTGTCAAGATTCCAACTTGGAACTCTTGTAGTGCGTGCTGTTTTGACCATCGGATGCCGAATCAGTCCGTTGAAGCCGTTTAAGAAAACTGGTATCAAGGCAGCTATCACAACTACAACCGCTTTACCTCGTCTGCCATGTTGAAATCCAGTTCTAATGGTAGTTGCTACCATTAAGCCAATGAACGGACCAGCCAAGATAATTAGAAATTCATTAGCCTTGATTAAAATGATCGGCTTGCCAACAGCGCCAAGAAAAGTACCCAAAAGATAGTAAAGCGAAACAGTTCCCAACAGCAAGAGCAGACCTCGGTTCAACCTTGTCATCTTGCGACGCAGCGCAAAGTAGATACTAATTAGGAATACTAATCCTAAAAAGTTGAACGCATGGTAATCAAAAGCAATACCTGTGCTGCCCATGTGGTGCCATTCTTGCTGGGCAGCACTATTACCAAATACGATCATAGAGATCAGCAAAGGTAACCAGAAAGGTATAGAGAACAACGCAGAAAACAACAATACCCTCAAAGCTGGTTTGAAACGGAAGGATGTTTTCGATTTCAGGTAGGTCCACTTTCTAAATACTATCATTCGTAGGAGTAGTAATAACGCACCGATAAAGAATGGATAATAATAGATCATGAAGATAATTCCCCCGAGTAAGCTCCCTGTCAGGTACTCCTTCCAACCTATAATTGGCCGTTTAACTTGTTCAATGTAATAGAGCCACCATGGGATAAAAAGTGAATTAGCCACGAATTCATGAGGTACAGCAAGAGGGACAATCTTGTCAATCGAACAGAATAGAAAACTTATGAGGACAATCAGAAATGCTTGATATCCTGATACCAATCGCCTCCAAAGAAAATACAAGATAAAAGGACCCAAAAAATAGATTAACTGAGAGCCAATCTTAATCATCTTGAACGCTTCTATTGACAGCAAACGCGCACCAAGGGACAACAGATAATAGTAGATCGGAGGGTAAAAAGCTGGCAAGTCCTTGTAGAAAAAATCTCCCGGAATGAACCAAGTTACGAACTTAAGAACCATCGTAGTGCGGAACTTCTGATCACCCCAACAACCATTTAGGCCAAACGGAGTACCGTTAAATACAACGCTTATTACAATTAACCCATAAAATGCAAACACCCAAACGAGAAGAGGAGCCCTAATATGCCATCTCATTGGGGTAAACCATGCAACGACAATTATCAGATAGAATAACAATGCCCAACTATCTAGCCAAATAGCATCCCAGATAAGCTGTTCTTCATTGAAAGGCTTGCATGGAAATGAATAGTATAAAAGGTACGATCCTATCGCAGCCATAGCTAAGAGTGCTGCACTCAGAGCCCAGTATTGTTTAGCTTGAAATCTAATCCACTTATTCCTCATTCTTTTCTCCAACATCAAATGAAAACATAATATAAGCTTTCATCAAAGAAAAAACCATATATGTTGACTGCTTGCTAAGCCAACGTAACCAATCTCACTCTTTCAAGTGTGATACGAGACTTTAATAAGCAAAAATACTGGTTTCAATTATATACACATCTGTTTTTCCAATTACAGTTATCCTTGTAACTACTTTGCCCATCTTCCCACGCTCATTATTTACAGTGATAGTGTATGGGCGTCAAAGAAAACCAGTATCAGTCAATGAACTGAAATCCTCTTCCCAGAAGAAAACATACTCTTCATTATATACAACCCAAGGACAAACATTGATATTCCCAAATGTATTCCGGCAAGAAAGCGTCGCAAATCTGAATTAGCCTTGTAATCGAATTCTGGGAACCACAGTCCAGCCATGTTTATTCCAAGCCATAACATCAGACAGAGAGCCACAATACTTAAGATCCATTTCAAAAGAGACCATCTCCAATCTATATCTACAAATATCGAGCGAAGAGCAACAAGTGAAAGTGGGATTACAAAGACAAAAGGAGGAAAGAATATTCTGGTTTCCCGAGCCATTTAAAAGAGTAGTGTCACAGCTGTTGTTAAAGCTGTTGCAGTTATGCCTCCCCAGAAAAGCAAACGACCATAATCTTGCATTGATTCCTTCCTCAATTCGACAAGTCCAATCACCGACGCCATCCACATAAATCCGAATGCAATAATTGTAGAGACCAGTGTGTCCGTAGTTCTACAGACATTGCCAAAATTGAAAGCATACAATTCCCAGCGTCTAGGATCAATATCCTCAAACACCACAATCCGAAATGCTACAAAAACGACAATCGGCAGAATGAGCGTGCTAAAAAGTTTAAGAGATCCAATCTTATGTCGTGACCACCATAGCAACATCAACAGAATTGGGTAAAATAGGATAATCTGTTCACGTGCAAGCAACCCAAGTGTAAAAAACACACCTACAAAAAGGATTCGTCGATCTACTGCCGCCAGAAGAGCAAACAACAAAAAGTGGTATGACCAAAAATCATCCCATGTGTGTGTTGGTGCAAAGTGCGCTCCAAGTATCGGGTAAGCCGTAGCAAGGAGAATAACTCCAATATTAGACCAGACACGGTTGAAGTCTATCTTCCGTAAATATTTATAGAAGACAGGTCCAAGTAATAAGGCTAAAAAGAATTGCACGCCATAGAAAGCATCTCGTGTACATATACCAAACAAATGGCTCACAGCCAACGTAGTGTAGTTCTGAAAATAGCGTATGGCAAAAGGTCCGCAGCTCATATGAAATTCCAGTTTCTTTTGCCAGAATTCAGCATCAATCACCATAGGTGACCAAAACATCTCAAGCTGGAGATATGCTGAGAAACCTAACAGTACAGCCATCAACGTTGTAGGAACCCAGTATTCTTTAACAAATTTCATATTGAAAAGTAAAGATATACCAATAAAGGCTTACTGAAAAGCCTTTTTTCATAATGTCTTAGGGTCTGCTGAATAAATTATAAGTTCTTTATTCATAAATAGATAAGCATGTTTTGTATTGTTTCAAGTGAAAGGGTTTTGTTATAAATAGCTTCCCGGTTTCATCGGGACACCAATTTCATTGGGATACCTGATAAACATTCTACACGCCACCGGCGCACTTCCTGTGCGCCGACAGGCACGTCAGCACAAGGCCGCCCGCTACCTGTCCGCTTGACAGGCGGGCGCGTTTCAGACGGACGTTCTCCAGCTCAAGCTCTTTAAGACGATGAGCGTCAGAAACTGTCATCCCGCCATACTTCTTGCGCCAGGTGTAGAATGTGGCATCGCTCATGCCGTGCTTACGACAAAGCTCAGAGGCGGCTATTCCGGCTTCATTCTCCTTCAATATCGAGACAATCTTCTCGACACTCCACTTGTTCTTCTTCATCTGATCCTCCTGCCTACAATTTACGACAGAAAGACTAACTTCAAAATGGTACTATTTCAGGGGGGCTCATTTCTCCCACACCCACCGATCTAAGCCAACGTAACCAATCTCACTCTTTCAAGTGTGGTATTTGATATTCCTTCGTCGGCATACAGTTACGTCAGAAATTCCTTTATACAATACATCACACAAACGAACAAAGCCGCCCCGGAATGGAGCGGCTTGTAAGCTTTTGCCGATTTTAGGGGTTCGTTCGGCTAGTTCAGGTAGGCTCGCAGAGAGCGGCTGCGAGAAGCATGGCG
>JAYEIF010000040.1:0-4875 GCA_034659895.1 Candidatus Zixiibacteriota bacterium | reverse complement strand
CCTTTTAAGCTATTTATAACAAAACCCTTTCACTTGAAACAATACAAAACATGCTTATCTATTTATGAACAAAGAACTTACCCGCCTGTCGAGCGGACAGGTACTTTATTCAGCAGACCCTATATTATTTCCCGGGGAACATAACAAAGCCACTGACGACGAAATTAACGCTAATGCTTCTGTCTATTGTCTCAATCCAGAAAGTTCCAAGTGAAACCGTAGTAGAAATATCTGCCAAGAGACCTCATCCCTTCGCGGGTATAGTATTGGTTGGCAAATACGTTCTGAAAAACAAAGTGCATCCTGTAATCCTTGAGTGCGAAAGATAATTTGGCATTGACTACGGCTGTGCTTCCCAACTCTTTCTCATCGTACCCATTATATGGACCTACGTACATAATTTCACCATAAGCAAACAGGTCCATAAGCTTCTGTCTCCAGAAATAATGCAATTCCAAACCTGAAAACACCTGATATTCCGGTGTATAGGCCAATGTGTCGGCGTTTTGATAATCGGTATTCTGATACGAAGCGCCGCTCACAAAAGTAAGGAAGTCCCGAATCTTTACTCGTGGCTGAACCATCACAGATGTAAACATAACATCCCCGTTTTCAGGATGAAAGAATCGATATGATGAACTGGAATCAGGAACTACCAATTCATTAGACCAGTTGATACCATCAGTAATCCTTCCTTTAGTTACAGAGATATGAATACGATTATCCAGCGATCCAAGTTCACAGGTCAGATTACCGACAAATTGCTTCTCTGTAGTCAGAGAATCATTGCCACCATCGGCATATCCATTTGTCCCAGATCCATAAATCTCTGATTCCTGAAAGCGCAGGTGAAGTTCGTGCAAAGTCGGAGCACGTTCTGAATAGCCAACTGACAAAACAATCAGGGATTTGTCTCCCTCTCGAAATAAAACGCCCGCAACTCGCGGAAGATACTGATACTCCTCGACCCATGCCGAACCAACGCTGGCAGCCCACCGCCAACCTTTGTGAAGCCATCCGATTTGCAGTAATGCTTCACCGCTTTGGCGGTTGTATTTATATTTGTCAAGGTGCTGATCGTATTCTAAGTAGTCGCCATCAATACGCGCTGATAGTATCTTTCTATTCCACAACCACTGGCGTTGTGCAAACAGCCCGTGACCAGTTTTGTCAAAACGTCCGTCAGATTCTCCGGTCAGATAAGAACCTTGCCGAAGATGCTTGTAGCCGATTTCATATTGCGAAGTATGTGCGGAATCATCAAGAGTGAATGACAACCGAGCTGAGCGATCAAACTTATTGCGCTTGATTGTAGCTCCGTAACTATTTGGCCGAATGACTAACGGCCCATCGCTATCATATAACTGTCCCCATGCTCGGAAACCAACTTTACCTTTTAGAGGGAAGAACATATCTGCATAATAATGATATGAATCCGATTCTCTCTGCAGATCGAGAGTGGGTCCATCGGCTTTGCGATAGCCAACCGAAGCATCAACCAGACGGCCATCGGTGAACTTTTTGGAGTATCGTCCTCGCACAAAAGAATATTCAAATCCTCCTTTATCGACCAGCAGGCTAGTCTCAGTGCGGTAAGAATCAGGCGGTTTGGGACGCGTGACGAGTGAAGCTATTGCATTAGACCCTCCAAAAACCTGACCAACAGGACCGGGGAGAACAAACACATCACTATTGAGTGCAGTAGGAATATCATTTAGATCGACATAACCATCAGGCTCGGGAATGTGCTCAAATGGTTGAAACTGGTCCCCATCAATCAACAAGTTCAGATGATTGCCACTTACACCAAACGGCTGAACTGTTGTTCGCATCGGTGTTACCTGATGTTCCAAAACAAAGAATGAAGGATCAGAGTGGAAATAGTCGCCGGCATCATGATAAAATGAACGGTCGATGTCATCACGACGATTCAATCGTGGGCTGGCAAACCAATTTACGAGAGAGTCAAAAACAGAGAGCCTTGGGAGAAGCCGCCTTGCCTTTTCTTCCTGATGCTGACGGTATTTCTCATCAAGAGCATCTTGAGTGAGTTCCTCATCTAAGAGAGAATCAGCTGTATTTAGTGTGTCATTTAGTGTATCATTTAATATATTGTTTAGTGTATCGTTAACAAGAGTATCCGCTCTTTGTGAGGTAGAGGAATCTTCTGGTTGCTCAATAACAGTATTAGAATCGAAAACAGCGGCAGAGTCGATGTTTTGTCCTTCATCGGCATTAGCAGTAAATGCCATGATAAAAAATGTAAAAAGCAGCAGGAGTATTTTCACAATTAGGTTCCTTCACGTGCATATAAATGTCGTGTTACGGTGAAAAGCAACGGGAAAATGACAAAGTTGGACCCGAGCGAAATGCCGGCAAACAGCATCCCGCCGACAAAGCGTTCATAAAATGGACCGAACATCCAAGCATCCACAATATTCACCGGCAGGTAGTACAATAGAGTGCACATAAAAGCCGCACAGCACAAACCAACCATTAGGCGAAAACGGTGCCAGTGTTGCCAGTGTCCTTTTTGGAAAATAGCTCCCACCAAACCGCTGCCACCAACGCCAATAATCTGAGCGACCATCACCGGTGCGACAGCGGGACCATAAGGGTTGAATACTGTCCAGAGTCCCATGCCAATCATGCCTACCAGTGCGCCGGGAACTATACCCCACAAAAAACCAGCTGAGAAAACGATAAAGAAAATGAAGTTTACGTTGGGTAAATATGATGTTCCCCATGAGAGGACATAAACCAACGCTGAAAACAACGCAATACGAGTGACCAGGTATGGCCGTTGCATTAGCGAATCACAACAACCTTAGTGTAACCTTCGGCAAGTAACATCTTGCTATTAGCAGACGAATACAAGCGACCATAGGCAATATAGACTCCGGAAGCTACATCCATACCAGCACTGTTTTTCATGTTCCATGCTATTTCTCTCATTCCATAGCGTGTGGGAATACCGGTATCGGTGTATCCTGTTAGGGTCTGCACTCGTTCACCTGCCACATTGAATATGTCAACCACCAGATGTGTAGAATTATAGATTGGTAAACTAGTTGAATCAGTAGCTATTTGAAAACGGAGCATTATTTCGGGGTCTGTCATTTCATTTATAGCGGCAGGGTTGGGATAAGGCGTCAATTGAGCATTTGGCCTGTTTGATGTAACTGTATCATCTGGCTTTTCTTCCACCCAATACCCTAAATCAATTCGGTGGTTAGGTTTGAATGGTTGATAATATGATGAGTCATAGGTTGCGGGTGTAAGTATCATAGCAATTGATTGAAAAGAATCCGGATGAGCGATGCCAAGATGAGAAACGGTATCATCAGGAAAAAGGATAGGGTCGATTTCATAGATTGTAGTATCATGTTTCATTTGGTAAATAACACTTAACCCCCATGGTAATGGAAAGGTTTCCTCGCCAGAGCAAAGGCCATCTCCAAGTGAAAGATTAATATCAAGAACGGAATCAAGATGATAGAAGTCATGATAGAATCCGAGCCCGGTTGTATCATTTACTTTCGATGAATCAAAACACACAGAACCAGTATCCTCGTTACAACGCCAGCATGTTCTTGTGCACGTACTGGTATCAAGGTAACGCATATCAGGATTTTCCCACCCATTCACCTGTGTAGAGTCAATGCAGTCATATCGGTTGCAAATATAGAAAGAGGTGTCAATTCCAGCAGTTAACTCGGGATATTTGAAAACCATATAGGAAGCAGAATTGTGGCGCGGCTTGTGTGTGTTATCTACAGATGGAATATAAATAGTTGGTGTGTAATTTGTGTGAATTGCCATCATACTGTCTGGAAAGGCAGGGAAATTATCTCGTTCGGAATAGCCAACTCCCGTCGGTGCAAATTGTGCGCGCGGGCCGGTGAAATAATTCCACAGTGCGAAATCACGGAAAGCAGAAGCCCACCCCGCAGTATTGTCACTGGCAGCATTTACAGCGTTGTGTGTTGCTTTTAGAAAATTAGCCCGAGGTCCCATCGTGCCACAGCGTAGCCAGATATCTTTAATAATATCTCTACCATACGTCTCAGAAAGATACATCGGAAAAATTGTGCTGGCGTAAGGATGCACATCACCAATATCAAATTGCTGAATAGAACTGCTTGGGTCATTGAAGAAATACGGCAGGTAGTAGTAAAAATCGTTGATATCATCGTAGATTTCTTCTTCCATCCAAACTGCAGACATCTCCATCCAGTACCGAGCCACTGTTGTATCGGGGGGAGTGGTGTTCCTGATAAATAATTCGGTCTCAGTGAAATCTATACCAAATTGAACTGCATGGAAAAATTCGTGAGCCATTGTTACTCGCACAGCATTAACCGGACAGTCTACATACATTGATAGACCCTGGTAATCCTTATCAATTTCGATAAACGATGTTACTCGCTGACCGCCTTCTTCTCCTTCAGCGAAATTATCAATCCACGTCTGTCCATACATGCCACTGTACAAGTCTGATAGATACACATCATATCGATTATCACCGCTTAATGTGTCGTAGAAACCATCAGTGGGCGGGGATGGATAACCAAGCACATTGATAATATGATTATAGACAGAATCACATATCCATGCCACGCTGTCAACATAGTCTGGGATACCGTTTGCAGGAGCATTATCGACACTCGCTTTATATACGGAATCGTTACCGACGGTTGAATAGTGGATTTTGAAGAAGCCATCAGGCGTGTCATAGGTTTGTTCATCTATGAGTGGAGGACGGTCATAAACTTGTACCCCAAGCGATTTCATCAATCCTTCATCGAGCTTGTCACGGTTTAGTATGAAGTCGGCGATGGCTGATGTACCACATTTAATAGGGAGCGGTTTGCC
>JAYEIF010000039.1:0-4993 GCA_034659895.1 Candidatus Zixiibacteriota bacterium | reverse complement strand
ACGGGCGACACGCCACGGCGCACTTCCTGTGCGCCGACAGGCACGTCAGCACAAGGCCGCCCGCTACCTGTCCGCTTGACAGGCGGGCGCGAATTTGAGATTGTGGTACATAATAACTAATTATTCAGCAAGCCCTATCATAGGCTTTACTGAATAAAATATAAGCTCTTTGTTTATATTCGGATAGGTGTATCCGCCAAGGCGGATAGCAGTTCTGCCATTTGATTAAATGAACGTCAGGATGACAGTCCACCTCGGTGTGCGCAAATTTAAGATTGTCGTTCATAGTAACGAGTAGCGAATTATTCAGCAAGCCCGAATTAGGAAGGAAATTTTTTCAATTGCTAATTGCTATTTGTGATTGCAGTTTTTTCTTCTATATGATTGTCAATTTGTTATCTTAATAAAAATAATTATAGGAGGAACTATGCCGATTATCAAATCAACTGATATTAAAATGAATGATGTTAAAATGGATGGCGCCGAGAAAATACAGGGACTTAATGTCATCAGCAAAGATGAGGGATGGAACACAAACACTATGCGCCTGTTTCGGTTGCTTCCGGGGGGACACAGCCCTCACCATCAACATAACTGGGAACATGTCAACTACATTACAACAGGGCGTGGTCAACTTCGACTTGGCGAGGATATTCACGAGTTAGCTGTTGGAGATTTCGCATTTGTACCTCCAAATATAGAGCATCAATACATAAATCCTTATGATGAGGATTTCGAGTTTATCTGCATTGTTCCTTATCGGGAAACCTGAATTTCTCACAAAGATAAACTGTCTTATCATGAGAAAATCATAACACGGTTGATTTTCAGAACATAGCAAACCTTACTTATTATTTAACTTGCTATTATGATTCTCTTGACTTATTAAAACGTCAGAGGAAACAGTTATGGTAACTGTAGATTTGGTCAGGAGATAAAGTGTAATCGTGAATAGTTTCACATAGAGGATAAGCTAACCATGGACAATAAATTACGTTTTGATGTTGCCGATCAGCGTATCGAATACACTGGAGAACAAAAGGAATACCCCGCCAGTAAGAATCGCATCGTTGAATTCAATCATCGGCACAGCCCAGTACTTGATTTGTATGATATATCCCTTATGGATGCTAACGTAATTGTGCTTGATGACAAGGTCAACACTGTTTCAAACCTTGGAGCATTGCGCAACCGCAAACTGCGGGAATCGGTCATACTCTCGGCTGCTCTGTCTGCTGTTGCTGTTGGTATTCATGGACGGGGAAGTCTTAATAGTATTCCAAAGGAACAACACAATAAATCGTTGATCAATGAACTTAAGCGAGTCAACGATCGAACCGCCGCACAAGTAATGTCGGAGGTTCTCCAGAGAACCACAGAGACGCTTCCTGTTGGAGAGGAAGTAATTGTCGAATCAACTATAACCGAAGGCGTGCGCGCCAAGCCTGGTAAGGAAGTTGGCGGGAATCCAACTATTGGTGTAGGGGCGCTGTTTGGAAAGTCAGAGCATCGAGCTTCATACGGCGGAATAACTCCTAAAAATATCTCCTTGCTGTCGATGGGAAATGATGTCATCGATGGAACAACAAAATCGGTCAAAGGTCTGCACTCCAGCCTAACGGCGTTATTCCTAATTGAAGACCAGATCAAACGACATCTACCGGACATCTATGTACAACGATGGATGAGTGGCGCTCATTTCAAAGAGTTTAATCCGCGTGAAACATCCTTAATTGACGCAGCCAAAATCATTGCCGATTCCTATGGTCACTCCAATCTTGAAAAGTTGAGTTCCTTCTTTATCGATAGAAAGCGTCATTTACCTGCTATGGATACTCTTAACAAGGCTGGTGTAGCTATCCCCTATGATGCAGATGGTGATCTTTTCCCTGCACTTATTCTTGGACTTGACGGATTGAATTTTCCCAACAGTCGTTCTTTGAACTCAATGATCGGCGAAATCGGCGGTTCTGCCGAGTGGGCTGTTGGCGTGTTGCCATTGGTGTGGCGCGGCGGGCAGGCTCTCGGAATGCTCACCAGTCACTCTTCTCTGACCAAAAAGGACACCTCTCCAGAAGAATTGTGGAATAGTCGTTTCCACTACACCGAAGAAGAACTGATGTTAATCCAGGACGCCCGCTTTCAGCAGAAGCCATATTTTTCAATATATGATATTATTGATAACCCATTTGCAGGTGGCATCAGCGCTTTTGGCTCAATCACGGACAATATATACATACCATTTTTGAAAGGCGTCACGGCTGATCCCGAAGAAGGGACTATACAGGTCAGTGTGTTAGTTATCAATTCACTGGGTATTACCGAGTGCTGGTTGATGAAATTCAAATGCCATAAGGAACTTCAACATACAGCCGACAAACTGCGTTCACCGAAGGAAAAAATTATAGGACTCAAGGGTAAGGAACTTGAAAACGCTATTAGCAGGATGCTTGATGACGAGGATCAACGACGCAGTTACCGAATCTTCTTCAATAATGAATATTACCCGGCTTCGGTACCTATCCGAGACAAACTCGCTTTGCTTAACGGGGCATTAGATGGACTTATTGAACGTGGCGCTCTGAAGGACATAGATCGTGAGATAGTCGATATAACACATCGTCTTGCTCCTGAATGGTGGGTTGATCAGTCAGTGTAAGCGTGTCAATGCGATGTTAACAAAATTCGCTTTTGCACAACACATCTGAGGAGTTTAGTATTAAATAATTTAACGAAAAAAGGTTGATTTGATAGAACAGATATATCTATAGTTTTAGTTGTAAATTTAATAAACAGACACATATATTAATTGCAGTGAATAGACAGAGGAACTGCAGAAGATGAGGAAGATTTATAACTTAATAAACTCTAATAGATAACTGTATCAGGATAATGCTATTTTCTCAAGTGACTGACACATAATACCGATATTTGCAAATAATCACACTATCCGTGACCGCACCAAGTCTAAGGACAACGGAAACCGGAAGAAAGGAGGAACAGCAAGAAAAAATCTGATTGCAGAACCAGAATGGTTCGATTCGTAAACCAAGGAAAGTTTTGAAATATGGATATTTTATAGAAAGGTTAATAAAGTATGTTGAAAATACTAAACAAAACAATTCGTAATTCAAGCCCGTTCTTTTCTATAATAATACCGGTTCTTAGTTTGTTATTTCTGATTTCTGCCATTCCCGCAGGAGCCGTGTCGCATACATATACCAAAACCGGTGACTTTTTAAGTATCACTAGTTGTGACATCATCACTCCTACCTATGCGTGGATTGATGTGTATTGTGAATTTCCGGAATTCAATGGTGTACCACTTGCCGAAGGTGATGTCATTAAAGCTTACGATCCCGACGGCGTGCTGTGCGGAATGGATGTTGTAAGAGCTGACGGCACATTCGGTTTTATGCCTATCTATTGTGATGATATTTATACTGATGAAGTTGATGAAGGTGCTGAGGCGGGAGATCTCATCACATTTACTATCAACGATGAAGAAGTACTCACTGATCCGGAGATTCTCTGGACTACTAATGGTGCGCAATTTCCAGTATGTACATTCTATACCTGCTTGGAAATCGAACTTACCGCTGGTTGGAACCTGATTTCGTGGAATCTTGACTATGCCAGCAATATCGATGACTTTATGTCCCTAATCGGCGGAGGTTCCAAGTGTATTGACGTTGACGTCATCCTTAGTTTCGATGAAGGCGCTTTAACTTATGATCCTGATCTTGCTGAATACTCTACACTCGATGATGTGGATTACTACCACGGTTACTGGATCAAGATAAACAATGACTATACTTTTGAAATTTGCGGGGACATGATAGACAAGACAGAGTTTATCCAGATCTATTCAGGCTGGAACCTAGTGAGTTATTGGCCTAATGAGTGCCTTCCCGTAGATGCAGCTCTTGCTTCAATAGCAGGATTGTACGAAGTAGTGTTAGGGTACGATGGTGGATATCAGGTTTATGTCCCCAGCGACAAGATTTATAGTACCTTGACCGAAATGTGTCCGGAGCTTGGCTACTGGATCAGAAGTACAGCTGACGCTTCTCTTATCTATCCCGGCTGGACAGGACCAACCTTTGCTGCTTCTCGTTCTGATGCACCTGTAACGGCTGCGAGTGAGTTTATTACTCCAACTCGGAATTGGATTTCGGTTTACGGTAGTGGCATCACTCTTGACGGCAAAGCGCTACCTGATAATGCCGTCATCAAAGCTTCTACTGAAGACGGTGTAATCTGCGGACACGGTGTGTATAACAATGGCCTTCTCAAATTCACTCCGGTGTACGGATGGGAAACTACCAATGAGACCACTTCCGCCTATCCAAAGGAAGGCGATCTGGTTCAGATAAGTGTCAATGGCGAGAGAGTTTATCCTGACATTACCTACAGCAACAATGGTGACCGTGTTCGTGTTGAACGCCTGACCAGCGCATCTGACAATGCTCTACCGATGGAGTTCACACTTTCACAGAACTATCCGAATCCGTTTAACCCGACCACTGAAATCAGCTTCACTCTCCCTAAGACATATCAGGTTAAGCTGACAGTGTTCAATGTTTTGGGTCAGGAAGTCACCACTCTGGTGAATGACAGACTAAACGAAGGTCCTCATACTTTTACATGGACTGGTACTGACGACAACGGTAACACAGTTTCGTCCGGTCTGTATCTCTATCGTCTCACCGCTGGAGATCAGACTCTCAGCAAGAAGATGGTACTTACCAAGTAAACACAATGTGAGAAACCGCCTGTGAAGCGGTATTGATATAATAGCCGTCTGCAAATAAATTGTAGGCGGCTTTTTCTATTGGTTAATCAACAGCAGATCTATAAATGTACATTAGGGCTTGTTGAATAAAGTACCTGTCCGCTCGACAGGCGGGTAAGTTCTTTGTTCATAAATAGATAAGCATGTTTTGTATTGTTTCAAGTGAAAGGGTTTTGTTATAAATAGCTTAAAAGGCTT
>JAYEIF010000038.1:0-24391 GCA_034659895.1 Candidatus Zixiibacteriota bacterium | reverse complement strand
CTAAATGATTGTTCAACAACATTGGAAAGTCGCTGCATCCAGCTTGCAATAGCTGGTTTTTTATTTTTTTAACAACCTTTTAATACTTCGCTCTGCGTTCAATAAGATAATTGGAACCACTGTGAGTTTTAGTAGCCTTCTTCAAATCAGCCAACATACGTGACATCTCACCCATATGAGAAAATGTGCCGTTGGTATTAAAAAGAACCGCAATCGATATTGTCAAAATCGGAAAATCCTCAATTTCTCCCCGTCGGCTGGTAGTAGTGATATATCCTCTCTCACAATCTTCTGCTTCATATCGATATTGGATAAGTGAATCGAACGTCTTAATAATCGCACTGCATATTTCATCGACTTGACTAATCGGAATGACAATAATATAATCGTCACCAGCAATATGTCCGACAAAACCACCGGGACACAAATCAAACACAACATCTTTGATTATCCTTGCAGTTAGCCGTATTACCTTGTCGCCACGGACATATCCATAGTAGTCATTGTAAGCTTTGAAATTATCCAGATCAGCATAGCAAATAGCAAATTCGGACTTTACTGCAAGCTGGCGGCTGATTTCTCTCTCAATAATGTTCGGACCGGGGAGTCTTGTGGATGGGTTGATTGCTAAATCCCGTCGACTTCGTTCGATTGCCTTGCGGATACGCACTTCTACAAGCCTGTCAATCCATTCACCATAGATGAAGTCTTCGACGCCGCTTTCATAGGCAGACACAACGACCTCATCCTTTGGTTCCGGACTACAAAGAACAACAGGGATTATCGATAAAAATATATTCTTTTTGATAGCTTGGACAAGTTCCATCTCCTTGCTCATATCTGAACGACTACTAATGAGGACGATATCAATTGGGAAGCGCCGACAAAGCGTTATGAGAGAATCTATTGTAGAAAAATTGTGAATAGTAACTTTTTCGTTTCGAAAGAATTGCTTGATGTGAAAATCAAGGCTCACTCCCGACTGTTTCAACGCAAAGTGGTATGACGACCTAACAGGTAGATCTGTCGTCTTTGGCCCCTGCCAATTCTCGAGGATGGTATTTTCTATGTTCAGCAACGATATAATCCTGATCAATTCTCGTGTAAATCTGTGTTGTACTAATATCGGCATGACCAAGCATTTCTTGCACCACCCTTAAATCAGCACCACCCTCAATCATATGGGTAGCAAATGAATGACGAAACGTATGGGGAGAGACTGGTTTTGTAATACCTGCTCTCAAAACGCACCTTTTCACCAGTTTCCACAATCCCACACGCGAGAACGGCTTTCCAAACCTATTGAGTAACAGGTGGTTATCAGATGGCAACGATGGCTTAGAGGTGTCTGAACAGAGATTCTTCTCAATTGCTTCTTGAGCAAATTGTCCAAGAGGTACCAACCGTTGCTTGTTTCCCTTTCCTGTAACACGAATAAATCCAGCTTCGATTTCAATATCCTTATGTTTTAGCTCAATCAGCTCCGAAATTCGTAATCCACTGCCATATAACAGCTCCACCACCATTCGGTCGCGCCACCCATAACGCTGTGTAATATCTATACAATCAATTATCTGTTGGATTTCTGTTGGAGAAAGATATCCGGGATGGTACCGTGATATTTTCGGTGCCGAGAGTGTCGCAAATGGATTTTCCTTTAATATATCACTATTCACAAGATAGGCGAAGAATCCCTTAAGAGCAGATATCTTCCTCGCAATTGTAGATGGTTTGCGTCCAAGTCGGAAGAGAGCAGCTAAATAATCATTGGCAATAGTTGGGTTTATCTTTTTTACATTGGATGGAAACCGATAACTAATGAACTCAAACAAATCATGACGATATGAAGCAACGCTATTGAGTGACAAACCGCGCTCCATTTTCAGGTATCCCAGATAATCTTCAATGTGTGTTTTTATATTCATATTCGACT
Organism: Candidatus Zixiibacteriota bacterium; assembly: GCA_034659895.1. Taxonomy (GTDB): domain Bacteria; phylum Zixibacteria; class MSB-5A5; order GN15; family FEB-12; genus B120-G9. Next base: position 22,458 of record JAYEIF010000038.1, on the reverse strand, counting down.
AAACACCATGCGCCAAGGCAATGACTCCCACCACCTTATGGCCTGCATCTTCAAGGACTTTCTTAGCTTCTGTAACGGTTGCTCCGGTAGTTACCACATCATCAACAAGAAGAATTCTCTCCTGTGCTGATTTCTCCTGCAAAATAGAGAAAACTCCTTTAATATTTCGCACTCGTTGAGCATAATTCAACCTTGCCTGTGGACGGCGTTTTTCCGTTCTCTTAATGAAATCAGTTCTGACAGGCAATTCCAGGTGTGTAACGAGAGCTTCAGCTACAACGCATGCCTGATTATATCCTCTCCGATGCTCACGATATGGGTGAAGTGGAACAGGCACCAGACAATCCGCAGACAGTTTTTTTAACTGGGAAGTGTAGATATTGGCAAATTGAGTAGCAAGTAACTCCACTGATCCCAATACATTCCTAAACTTGAATTGGATAATTATCTCTCGAAGAGGTGATTTGTAATTTCCAAGAGCAAAAAGGGGAAAAACTCTATCATTGCAGACAGGACATCTCGCATCTTCTGCAAGCACAGATTCACAACTTAGACAAATTGGCACACTGAATGTATTTATTGCGTTGCGACAGGATTCACAGATTCCTTCCGCCGATTCATCAAAACGTCCGCAACCGGCACAAAGAGGAGGAAATACAAAATCCAACATCCCCGCCAGTACAGGATACTTTTCTCTCATATTGTTGAACACATTGAAATATGAGAGACTATCCTATACAGATCAACTATAACACGTTGGTGCATCAAAAAATCTGTGTAAAGCGGAAAATACGTGACAATTGCTTAACTCATGCACATATTGCTTTCTATATCGACAGATGATTTCTTACAACTTTTGAAATATCTGTCTGCTTATTTTTTAAATAAAATTAGGAAAGATAACAGTAATGAAATTTCTAAGTATTATCGTTTTCAGTGTCGTTGCTCTGATGTCAGCTCCAGTTATCTGGAGTAACACAGAGTACACAATAACAGCAGATTCAATATACAATCATATAGCAGTTCTCGCACATGACTCACTTGAGGGGCGACGTGTTGGGACTGAGGGAGAATTGAAAGCTGCCAAGTACATAATTAGTATAATGTCAGAATTAGGACTTGAACCAAAAGGCGATTCGACAACGTTTCTTCAACCATTTCCTTTTAACAAAAGAATATCACTTGTTAAGACCAATCACCAAACCATATTTGATGATTCTCTTGATGTAAAAATAAGCATTTATGCAATCACAACTGATTCAAATAATGCTAAATATAACGACAATAACACTCTTATCTATAAAGACTTTCAGGACACAGGATACAATGTCATAGGGTATTTGCCGGGTAAAGTTGATACAACTGTGATTATTGGAGCTCATTACGATCACCTTGGATGGGGTGGGGCAGAATCAGGCTCACGCTACAACGGGAAAGTTCCTCGAATTCACAACGGAGCTAACGACAATGGCTCAGGATCAGCAGCTTTATTGGAATTGGAACGCTACTTTGCATCCAGGCAAAGCGATATGAAATACTCATTATTATTCATTGCCTTCTCTGGTGAAGAATATGGACTTCTCGGTTCGACTTATTTCACCCACCACATGACTATTGATTCCTCAAAAGTTCGAATGATGATTAACATTGATATGATAGGACGAATGTCTGAGCAGAAACATGGGTTAGCTATCTCAGGTACAGGAACATGTCCAGCTTTTAAGTCTTACTTTGATTCTTTGTCTCTCAATGATTTTAACATTTCAGTAATAAACTCCGGAGTTGGTCCATCAGATTTCACCTCATTCTATAAATGCGGTATTCCGGTTTTAAGTTTCTTCACTGTAACAGATTCAAACTACAATACTCCTGAGGACGATGTTGATAATATTGACTGTAATGGAATAGTACAAGTAGCTGATTTAGTAGCTGAACTTATAGTTAATTTTGATAAATTCGACAGTCCGTTAGCATTTCATAAGACTGATGATTCCAAAGGAATACAGAAACGCAATTTCTCTGTAACACTTGGCATAACACCGGATTTCATTACGAAAGTAGATGGGTTGCGTATTGATGGAATATCTCCAAATCGACCAGCAGAGTCTGCCGGGCTACTGGAAGGTGATGTCATTATCAAGATTGGAGACACAAAGGTGGGCAATATCTACGACTATATGAATTCTCTCGGCAAATACAGCAAGGGCGACACAACAGCAGTCGTTGTTATTCGTAAGAATGATACTCTTAAGTTGGAAGTTGTATTTGATTAAACCTAAACTCGGTTCGAACAACTAATTTTTTCTCGTTGTTGAGTTACTCTTTTCTCTGCCATGGGTACGCACGAGACTGATAACACCCTTTACTCTGCGGACTTTACCAAGAACACGATTTAGGTGAGACAATGACGACACCTCAATTACAAATTCACCAACTGCCGTGGTGTCGCTGGAATAAATCTCTGCAGCACGAACATTAGTATCAGAATCAGCAATAGCATCCATAACATCTCGAAGCATATTTTTACGGTCTTCTATAACGATTTTAAGACGAACTACAAATGACTGATCACTTTCAGTATCCCAGCTTACTTCGACCTTGCGTTCCGGAAATCGTGATTGAAGATCCAAAGCAACAGCACAGTCACTTCGATGCACAGTAACACCACGCCCTCGTGTAATAAATCCAATGACATCCTCTCCGGGGATCGGCTGACAGCAACCGGCAAAACGAAACATCATATTGTCCAAACCTTGAATCTTAATACCTTTTGAACCTCGAAGTTGGCCGATTACTTTGTTAACTAAACCGATATCTTTTTTCTGTTTATCTGGCTGTATTAAAGAAACAACCTTCTGAGCAGAAATATCCCCGTTGCCAATAGCACCCATCAGATCTTCGACGGTTTTTTTGTTAAGCTGTTCAGCATAGCCTTGCATGATTTCAGTGCTGGGAATAGTCAGCCGCAATGCTCGTAGTTTACGCTGGAGAATCTCTCGACCCAGCTCAATAGATTGGTCAAAACCAACTTGTTTTAACCATCTGCGAATTCTACTCCGAGCATTGGATGTCTTTACAAGTCTAAGCCAATCATGCGAAGGCATACGCTTTTGACTGGTAATAATTTTAACCATATCACCTGTATTCAATTCAGTTGAAAGCGGTTGCAACCGGTTGTTGATTTTAGCTCCGGCACAATGAATACCAATTTCGGAATGAATCTGGAAAGCGAAATCCAATGGAGTAGCTCCTCGAGGTAAATGAATCAACTCACCATCAGGTGTGTAAACGAAAATATCCTCAGAATACAGATCAATTTTAAGATACTCCAGAAAATCGGATGGGCTGGTCATGTCTTTCTGCCATTCAAGGACATCACGAAGCCATGCCATTTGTCTGTCTGACTTGCTCATTTCCTGACGGCCCTCTTTATAGAGCCAGTGTGCAGCAATTCCATTTTCCGCTATGTGGTGCATTTGATGGGTTCTTATCTGAATTTCTACTCGGCAATTATCCGGCCCGAAAACCGTTGTGTGAAGAGATCTATAACCATTGGGCTTAGGGTTGGCTATGTAGTCATGGAAGCGATTCTCAATCGGTTTCCACATTGAATGAATAGTTCCCAACGTATGGTAACACTCACGAACAGTACGCACGATACACCTGATGGCGAACAAATCATAAATATCCTCGAATGGCACTCCCCTTACTTTAATCTTGCGGTAGATTGAATCAAGATGTTTGGCTCTACCATAAATTGTTGCGTTGATACCGGATTCAGATAGTGCTTTTTTAAGAGGTTTTACAACTTTCACGATATAGTTTTCACGATCTGTTTTCGTTTCTCGCACATTCTGTACCAGCTTACTGTATACATCTGGCTCAAGGTATTTCAGTGATAAATCTTCAAGTTCAGTTTTTATTTTGTTTATACCAAAACGATGTGCGAGTGGACAGTAAACATCACTTGTTTCCCGAGCAATCCTAAGTCGCTTTTCTGATGGTAACGGATCGAGAGATCTCATATTGTGTAAGCGGTCAGCCAGCTTGATCAATATCACTCGAATGTCTTTAGCCATAGTGAGTAACATCTTTCGAAAATACTCCGCCTGACGCTCCTCTCGCGATTTATATCGTACCGAACCGATTTTGGTAACACCATCAACCAAATCAGCCACTTCATCGCCAAATTCTCTGCGTATTTCTTCGAGCGTAATATCTGTATCCTCGACTACATCATGAATTAAACCAGCCGCAAGAGAGGTCGAATCCATATGCTGTTCCGCAAGGATAAAGGCAACCTGAAGGCAGTGTTCCACATACGGTTCGCCAGACACTCGCTTTTGTCCAGCATGAGCATGGTCGGAAAATTCGTACGCTTTTCGCACTAACGGAATGTTCACATTCGCATTAAACGATTCAATCTTGATAATGAATTCAGCTAAATTCACTTATTTATCCCAAACTGCGAGAAGTTTCAAATACCTTCACAACCTCATCAGCAACTCTATCAACAGAAATCGACTCCATACAACTATTCGGATATTGATAATCCTCATCGGGAGGCTGAATAACTCGATTGCCTTCACCAAGAGGCCCCCAGCGTCGCGGCGATGTTACTCTTGACCTCGGATACAATCCCACTACTTTAGTTCCAACAGCGGTAGACAAATGCAAAGAACCGGTAGAGTTTGTCACAACTACTTCCGCCAATGACAAAACGGCAGCCAGTGTTCTAAGGTCGGTCTCTCCTGTAATATCCCGAATATCAATTTCCATCTGCCGCGCCTTATCTCGAATTTTCTTACCCTCTTTCTCAGACCCGGATATGATAATTTCAAACCCTTTTTCATCCAAATACTGGTACAGATTCAAAAAATTCTCCAACGGCCATTCTTCCGCAGACCCGCTTGAACCGGGATGCAACACAATAAATGATCCTTGAACGCCACTCCCATTGAGAATGCGGTGGGCGTTACGTATCTCTTTCTCTTTCAAGTAAACTCGCGGCTTATGAATTACTGTATCCCCTCGAAAGAATTTAAGGAAATCCAAGTTATATTTATACTCATGTTTCTTGTTTTCTTTACGTGAATGAAATATATGGGTATTAAAAAACACTGAGTGAAACCGTCCCGCAGTACCGACACGAACAGGGATGCTGGCTTTGTAAAATAACTGAGAAATGCGACGTTCAGGGAAAAGCGCCACTACTACTTGATACTCACCAAGGTTAATACGATGAAGCAGGTCCTTTTTGTATAACTTGTCTACCATCAATTGATCATTTTGCACGCGTACAATACGATCGATACTAGGATTATTCTCAAGAATTGGCGAAGCATACAATGAGGTCAATACATCCACCTGACATTTTGGATACCATGCCTTTATTGTTTCCACAAACGGCAGAGAGAGTATTAGATCTCCCAATCTATCCGTACGACTTATCAGAATGTGTTCGCCTGCTTTTATATCAATTTTCTTTGTCATCCATTTTTGCTCTCTTGTTTATTTGTTGTTTCTGCATATGGCGCAACTTGGCATATTTCACCAGTACTGCAGCAGCTGACAGTGCAGACACCAAAAATCCCTCCATTCCATCCTTAAAACCCTGATGGCTGATAAAATGTGTAATAAACGAGGCAGGAGGTCTCATAACAAGATCAAACCATCGAGCACGCCGACCTTTCTCAAAAGCCACCTGTGCTCCTATGGTCGTGTAACGATTAAATCTCTTAAGGTAACATTCCAAATCGGGATAACTATAGTGCAATAACTCACCCTTCAAATGACCAACTTTACCTTTAACCTCCACTTTCTCGTGAATCACAGCTTCATTGAAATTCCCCTTTGACTTGCGAAACAGCCGCAATACAGGGTCAGGATACCAACCACAATGATATATCCATCGACCCAGAAAATTGGTGCGGCGCTTTACATAATAACCATCGGTATCATTCAAATTCTCAAGCGTGTTGCGAATCTCTTCTCCAAGATCATGAGTAACTTCCTCATCGGCGTCAACTGAGAGAATCCAGTCCCCCTTGGCATAATTCACAGCTTCCCGCTTCGCAGGGCCGTAACCCCGCCATTCTGTCGTGTAAACTCTTGCACCAAACCGTCGAGCAAATTCCACTGTCCTATCAGTTGAATCGCTATCCACAATAACTATTTCATCAGCCCATTTCACTGAATTAAGACAACGTTCAATGTTTAATTCCTCATTCTTTGTTATAATGACTACAGACAGACTCATTGTTTCTCCTTTTCAGAGTAACTGTCCAGCACCGCTTGGTAAGCATCGAAGACTTTGTCAACCGTAATATCAAAGATATTGTCATCATTGTCGGAGACAACCGCACCCGTCTCTTGTCCAAACGGCCGCCACAGGAGAAAGTTTTTCATAAAGCGACTATATAGCCCCACCACTGGTATTCTAAATGAACGTGCGATATGAACCAGAGAAGTGTCCGGAGTAATCAACAGATTAAGTTTCGAAATCAAAGCCGATGCTTGCAAAAGATTCATATCGTCGGGGACTAATTCTACACGTTCCTTGAAGTATCCCTTAATCCTTTCAGCCTGCCCACGCTCAGATGGAATAGTAAACAGCACAACATTGATAATACGATTGTCCTCAAGAATTCTGTTAATTAACTCGACTGATTTCTCTTTCGCCCAAATACGAGTAGATGAACCAGCCGAAAGATTATACCCTACAACCAATCCATCCGGATTACCATTACGAACTTGAGCAATGAACACCTCCGCTTGTCTCAACTCATACTTACTAACAAACGGCGGAGCATAACCATCGGCAGTACTTGGGTCTATATTAAACGCCATTAATAACTTGAGAGTGTTTTCAATAATGTGACCTGTATCACCCATTCGATGATCATAGTTGAAATCATAATATTTACGATATTTGTTTTTTCCAACTCCAATACGAGGTTTACCCGGAGCGGCAAACTGCGAAAGAAACAACGCCGTTACCGAATCATCACAGATCATGTCAACAACGCAGTCATATTCTTCCCGCCGAATAGCTTTCATCTGTTGCAAATCTCTCCAGATATTCTTACGATACATATATACTTTGTCGAACCTTGGATCACCTCTGATAATTGCTTCATTCCGTGGAGAGCCGAGAATCGAAATCTTTATATGAGGATAGTATTTTTTAAGTCCGTCAAAAACCGGAAACGATATAACCATATCACCAAGCTTCTCAGGCCGCAGAAACAGAACCTTCTTTAAGCATTTGCCATCAAGAGGCTTAAAGTCAGTGCATCCTCTCTTTAAAGTTCCGCCAAAAGCTCTAAAAACGAGCGCTTTGAACCAATGTTCAATTGTCTTAATCCTATCCACGGGAGAACTCCCCGCTATCACAGTGCGAATAAAGACAATCTTCCACCCGGTTAATCATCGTCTCAACCCTGAAATTGTGTTGCCATCTTTCCCTGCCCGCATTGGCCATACTTGTTCTGTATTCTTCATTATCAAACATATCTATAACAGAAGCGGCAAGAGTAACCGAATCTCGAGGAGGCACAAGAATAGCACTCTCGTTCTCCGCAACCACTTCGGGTATTCCCCCCACTCTGCTTGCTACAATTGGTAATCCAGCCCGCATACCTTCAAGTATGGCAATTCCAAACGGTTCTTCAACAGAAGGATGTATCATCATATCCGCTCCTGCCAGTTCCAAATCGATCTCTTTCATCATCCCAGTAAGTGCAATTGAGTCGGTGAGTTTTTTTCTGTCAATCAGTTCCTCAAGGTCGCCGCGTAGTGGACCATCACCAACAAAAATGAACCGCGCCAGATGGTTATGCCTTACAATTTGTTGAGCAGCTTCGATAAGATAACGATGACCTTTTTGATTGACAAACCGTCCAACTGTAACGGCAATCAAAGATTCGTCAGGCCAGCCATACTTTATCCTGAGTTGCTCCGATGCTTCCTTGTCTGATCTTTGAATATTGTTATCAGCAATGCCAATTGGAATAACATGCACAATATCCTCTTTAATGTAACCCAACCGTGTTATCTGTTTTTTTAATGAATGTGACGGGACAATGACACCATCAACCAATTTTGGAGTAAGAAAATGATGAACAAGACTGTCCTTTGTAATGTCAAGACCTACCGACCAGATAACTTTCGGACGCTGTTTCAGTCTGGCCGCCAGTCCGCCAAGACGAACGTCTTTGTTGAAGTTTACCACGATTACATCTACACGTTGAGCTGTCAGATATTTTATCAATTTAGAAATTGTAGCTGGGCTGAAATCGCCTCTTATTTTCAAGGGTAAAACAGAAATCTCCGAACTATCCTTACTTATTCGGTTAAGAAACTCCGATTCTGGGCGTCCTGCTACTGCTACAGAGTGCCCGCGGTCAACCAGTCCACTGGCAGTAAGGCGAATCCACTCCTCCATTCCACCATAGGTTTCTTTCTCAATTGAATTGAGAAAAAGGATATTCACTTATTCTCCCTGAACTGCATATCATACAGTTTCCTATACAAACCATTCATCCTGAGCAAATCATTATGTGTTCCGTCTTCCACGATGTGACCCTTGTCAATAACCAAAATGCGATCGGCATTTTTAATAGTTGAAAGACGATGAGCTATGACAAGCGTAGTTCTCTCTGTCATTAACCGGTCAATTGCTTCCTGCACCAGCATTTCGGATTCGGTATCCAGCGCCGATGTAGCTTCATCGAACATCAGAATCTGTGGGTCTTTCAATAATGCTCGCGCAATGGCAATCCTCTGACGTTGTCCACCGGAGAGCATAACTCCCCTGTTTCCAACCAAAGTATCGTAACCTTTCTCAAACTCAGAAATAAAATCGTGAGCGTTTGCCATCGTGGCAGCCTCTACAACTTTGTCGCCTGCTAATCCATTGATCCCATAAGCGATATTGTTACGGATGGAATCATTGAACAGGTAAGTTTCCTGTGTAACAATACCCATCAATCCCCGAAGAGATTTCAACGACAAAGTTCTGATATCGTGGCCATCAATAGTAACTCGTCCAGACTGTGGATCATAGAAACGCGGCAACAGGTCAAGCATTGTTGATTTCCCTCCCCCAGATGGACCTACTATAGCCACTATCTCACCACGTTTGACATCAAATGAAATATCTTTCAAAACTGGTTCATTCTCGTTATATGCAAACGAAACAGACTCATAACAAATTCTGCCGGAGAACGATTCCAACTTCTTTGGGTGTGATTGTTCTTTGATATCTTCTTTTGTATCCAGCACTTCAAAGACACGCTCTGCTGCTGCCATACCTTCCTGTACTTTGATATGTACTTGGCTGAGCGATTTAACCGGTTTAATTAGAGATAGCATAGCCACGATAAAAGTCATAAAATCGCCTGCTGTCAATTCTCCAGTACCTTCAATGATACGTGTCCCTGCGTAAAATAGAATAAATACTCCGGCTAAAGTAGCCAGAACATCATTGATAGGTGATGCGAGATGTCTGATACGTGTCATTCGCAAAAGTGAACTGAAATATTCACCGGTGGAACGGAAAAATTTGCGTATCTCAAATTGTTCCATTGAAAATGCTTTGACAATGCGGATATTATTGGTAACCTCTTCCAGCACCGAATTAACATCCGACATCTTCTCCTGTGAACGCGCCGAATATTTTCGCAGTTTCTTACCAATAAACCAGATAAAACTAAACACTACCGGCATAACTATCATTGACAACAGTGTAAGCTTCCAACTGAGAATCAACATGAAAGCAGTAAGTACCATTGCCATAACCGAATCCGTAACAAGACGATTGAACCCTATATCTATGGATTCATTGAGAACCATCACATCATTTGTAACCCTGCTGATAATCTGTCCAGTGTGACGGCGGTGAAAATATCCAAGCGACAGGCGCTGATATTTCTCAAAGAGCTGGTTACGAAAGCTACGGATAACTGACTGCTGAACAAACGCCATGAAAAACCCCTGAAGGTAAAGAAATAGATCCTTTGCAACCACAACCGATAGCGCTAACCAACAAAAATTAGTCAACATACCTCTGTGACTGTCCGCAGCTACCGCCTGGTTAATCCATCCATTAATTACCGCCTTAATACTCGATAGCGTTCCCGACACCTGATCTACAATCCCGGTATCGGCAGCTTCTTTTACAACATCTGCCGGACTGTCTATCTGGAACAGAACCATCAATAGAGGTCCGAACATCCACACCAATAGACCTGAGAATATTGCATGAAGAGCGGCCGAACCTGAGGCAGTTACAAGCTGCTTCCAGTACGGTTTTAATACCACAAATGTGCGCGTATATAGATTCACCAGAACACTCCACCCTTTATGGGTAAAATTAAATTATCATACATTAAGAGAATTAAGTCAACTTGTAGGATACATAATCATGTCATGGAATTATACGTATCGCTTCTGGCTTTAGCTGAACATGGAATCGTTTTACAGGTACTTCAGCTCTCTGTTCATAAGTACGACGCCATGCCTTGATGCGGGTTCCATTACCGGAATTGAACTCGAACGATTTCATTCGCCAGCCATTTTTGCGATAATCATATTGAAGGTTGAGTTTCCACTTACAATCCTTCGCATACAAAACATAAGTTGGTTTTTCAGGATCGGTATAGTTGGTTGTCATCTGCACTTCGTAAAGGTCGTCAATCGAATCAGGTAACTGCGTCAGTAAAGCCAATATGTCCACATACGGAGCTTTTCCTTCACAATCACCAGCATCTAAGAGAGAACTGGTTGATTCTCGCACATATTCATTGGATGCCGGAAAGTACACAAATAAACTGTCATCTTTGATAGTACCCTTCATCGCTCCTTTACCGAGATAACCACGCCCACTTAGAGCAGTAATCGAATCTGTCAGGTATATTTCCAGCCGAATTGTTGTCGGCTTGCCATCCCGCCAAACACGAGTGTTAAAAAGCCATGCTTCAGCCCTGACCTCATCAGGTTGCTCTTCAGATACGGTATCCTTCACTGGCTTGACATAATATCTAGTTCCACAGCCAGTCAAACACAGCAACAACACTAACACAGAAATTACACTTCGAGATAGCATAGACTGCCTGTTACAGCCTCATACCGGAGAACAAATAGACGAACATAGAGATAAAAGGTCCCAGTATTATCCAGGTTATTCCTGAGAAAATCAATATCATCAATAAAATCGGTGAGAACCTCTGAAGCTTATCGAGAGTAACTTCGTGTTCACGGGAAATAATACTGCGAAGCATGTGTGAGCCATCAAGAGGAAACAACGGAATCAGGTTGAAGAATGCCAGCGAAACATTGACAATAACGGAGAACCTCAACAGCATTATAGCTGCTACTGGAAGAGCTATATCCATAGATGTAATAAGACGTAGCAAAGTGCCAAAAACAAACGCCTGTCCTAAATTTGAAAGCGGACCCGCTGCAGAAATCCAGAAATTAGCGCGGCGCTTGTCACGAAGGTTATTCGGATTTACCGGAACCGGCTTTGCCCAGCCAAAACGAAATTGCGACAAAAACATCATCAACGTCCCAAACAGGTCCAGATGAGCCAGCGGATTGAGCGTAAGCCGCCCATTATCACGAGCTGTCGTATCACCAAATCGAAGAGCTGTCCAAGCATGAAAATATTCGTGCACAGTTAGTGCAAACAGAATTGCCGGCGCAGCAATAATAGCACGTTGAAGAAAACCTTCATCAAACATTCTTAATCATAACTCCCAACAATAAATGGTTAATCATTAAATATAGTATGTTTAATTGTGAAAAACAGCCAGAAAATAGAAGACAAAACTTTATCGGAGACATTTGAAATCTTACAACTCGTGTTCAGAACTAATCTGCAATTCTTCTCGACTAAGCTATTTTTGTCTCGGTTTTGAAACCGATTTAGAACTACCGTCATAAAAACGCCATAGTAGATCAGCACCAAGGCGGATACCAATACGATGTGATTGTTTTATATCAGGCACTTTCTCCTGATGGTCTTCAAGATATAATTCGCTATTTGTAAGATCACAATTATTTTGGCTACGATTGAGCCCAAAAGCTCGGCAGAACTTCCCTGGACCGTTGAGTAATTCGTGAGGTCTACTCTTCGACGAACGTTGCTGCATTAACTCGACGCCATCAGAAGGTTCAGCGGCTCTTAGCAACACAGCCGCTGGTTTTCCCTCATCTTCAGTCACAAAATTGAGACAGTGATACATACCATAGATAAAATAGATATAACTAAAACCGGGCGGTCCGAACATGATAGCATTCCGCTTGGTTTGTCCCCGAGAAGCATGACAGGCAGGATCATCCTGGCCGATATATGCCTCAACTTCAACAATGCGAGCTGACAACCTTCCATCGGGAGATTCATACACTATGTACTTGCCAAGCAGATCGGATGCTACTTCAAGAGTCGGCCGATTATAGAAAGAGCGAGACAACTTGGAATTAGACCTTGCCACTTATACACAATCCAATCTCGTTTGGGAAATCGGGTTCTTCCACATCAAGCCATAAATTCGTTGGAAAGATACGGGTTGTTGACACGCTCACCACCGACTGTTGTCTCTGGTCCGTGTCCCGGATAGCATATAGTTGAATCTGGGAGAGTTAGTATCTTTGTTTTTATCGAGTTTATTAACTGCTCATGAGAACTGCCCGGAAAATCGGTGCGACCGATTGAACCATAGAAAAGAGTATCACCACAGAATAGCCATCCCTTGATTTCATCCAAGTAACAAAGTCCAGCCGGTGAATGGCCGGGAGTAGATAATATCCGTAAATTAAACGAACCAAAAGTCAAAAGTTGTTCATCCTTAACAAGATAATCCGGAGACGGAGCTACAATTGGACTGCCTATTAAAGCTGACATATTTGCCGAGGGATTAGCCAAAAGCCCCTCTTCACCTGCGCCTATGTATAAAGGTATTTGATATTCCTCCTTTATTTCTTCTACTGCGGCAATATGGTCACCGTGACCGTGAGTCAAGAGAATCGCCTGTGGTTCAAAACCCAGACTATCTACTGCTTCGATAATCCTCTTTCCCTCATCACCCGGGTCAATAATTACTCCATTACCGGTCAATTCGTCCCAATACAGATAGCAATTGACCTCAAATATTCCAACAATGATAGTTTTTAGTCTCATTTCTATCGGAAGATACTATTATGCAGGATAAAGTCAACTTCGGTTGGAAAAACTATCAGGTAAGGCAATATTTCAATAAAAGCAGAGTTTCAGCCAAATCCCATTGACCGGACGGCATTATCTACATATATTGTCATTTTTTCCGAATGGAGGATTCGGTTATATGACTTTGGATTTGAAGACTGAAATACCCAATCTGAAACAGAGATTGAATAAACTAGCGAGGTTTCTTTGACCTCGACAATCGTATGAAAAAAATAGCAACTCTTGAAAAAGAGACTACCGAAGAAAACTTCTGGGATAATAATCAAACAGCGCAGGCAGTTCTCAAAGAAATTGCCGCTCATCGGAAATGGACAGAATCATACAATCGTCTATCCTCCGAACTCGACGATATAGATGAACTATTTAAAATGACAGATTCCGAAACCAATTCATCTGATATTGAGGAATTATCGACCGCTCTATCTGATCTACTTAAATCGATGGACAATCTTGAATTTTCGTCTCTTCTGTCAGGACGTGATGATCATCGAGATGCAATCCTTACAATTCACCCCGGCGCCGGTGGCACAGAATCGCAGGATTGGGCAGAAATGCTGTTTCGCATGTATAATCGCTGGACCGAACGGCATGAGTTCACTGTAAAACTGATGGATTACCAACATGGCGACGAAGCCGGCCTTAAATCTGTGACTATGGAAATCTCTGGTGAATATGTCTATGGACACCTTAAAGCAGAGTCAGGAGTCCACCGTCTTGTACGTATATCTCCGTTCGATGCAAACGCTCGCCGGCATACTTCCTTTGTATCAGTGCATGTGTATCCTGAAGTCGGAGGAAATATCGATATCGATATCAAGGATGATGATGTTCGTGTGGACACTTTCCGAGCCTCAGGGGCAGGTGGGCAACACGTTAATAAAACATCATCTGCGGTCCGGCTAACACATACCCCTACCGGCATTGTAGTTTCCTGCCAATCTGAACGCAGCCAACACAAGAACAAGGACGCTGCATTCCGTGTCTTGCGTTCGCGCCTTTACCAACTCAGGTTAGAGGAAGAGACTAAGAAAATGCAAAAATATGAAGACAAAAAAAAGAAAATCGAATGGGGATCACAGATTCGTTCTTATGTGTTTCATCCATATAATATGGTCAAGGATCACAGAACTTCGGTAGAGACTGGAAATGTACAGGCAGTGATGGATGGTGATATTGATCAGTTCATCGATGCGTTTTTGACAGAGCCAGAATTAAATGATAGTCTGCATAGTGCAGTAAAAGAGAAATAATAATAAGTTATTTAGGAGTTGTCTTAACATGAAAGCACTTGATCAAATTAAAGAAAACGCCCGCTCCAAAAAGCGCAGGGTAGTACTCCCAGAAGGGACAGAGCCAAGAACCATTCAGGCAGCCAAAAAGATTCTCTCAGAAGAAATTGCCCAAGTAACTATACTGGGAAACCCAAAAGAAATTGAATCTCTGTCAAAAGAACATAATCTTAATCTTAGCAATGTGGAGGTCATTGAACCGGAAAATTCGCAAGATTACAATGATTATGTAGCGGAGTTCATGGAAATGCGCAAAGCTAAGAGTATCACTGAGGAACAGGCTAAACAACAAATAGCTGAACCTCTTTATTTTGGCGCAATGCTGGTTCGTCATGACCGTGCCGATGCATCTGTAGCCGGAGCGATAAACACTACAGGCAATGTCCTCCGCGCCGCTATTCAAGTACTCGGACTAAAACAGGGAATTAAAGTTGTCTCAAGTTGCTTCATGATGACTGTCCCAAAATACCGTGATGTTAATGACAAGGTATTCATGTATGGCGACTGCGCTGTCGTACCAAATCCCAACGCTGAACAATTGGCATCAATTGCCGCTTCAACAGCGGAAACAATGAAGTTTCTGCTTGGTGAAGAACCAAGAGTTGCGATGCTGTCTTTCTCTACCAAGGGTTCCGCTAAACACAAAGACGTTGATAAAGTAACACAAGCTCTGGAGATATTAAAAACACAACATCCAGATCTCAAAGTCGATGGCGAATTCCAGATTGATGCTGCAATTGTTCCTGAAATTGGAGCTCGCAAGGCACCAGATTCGGATATCGCCGGTGATGCCAATGTTTTGATATTCCCAGATCTCGATGCCGGCAATATTGCCTATAAATTAACTGAGCGGTTGGCTGGAGCTACTGCTACCGGACCGATTATTCAAGGTCTGGGCAAGCCCGCTAATGATCTTTCACGCGGTTGCTCCTCTGATGATATTGTTGATGTAACCGCCATCGCAACATTGTTGAAGGGATAAATTCTATGAGCATAAGTCAACTTGCCAGAGAAATCAACGAATCTCCAACCCTTGCTCTTAACGAAGCAGCACGGCAGCTTCGAGAACGCGGTGAACCAGTTATCCATCTGGGAGCCGGAGAGCCAAAAAGCAAGGTACCAATAGATGCTATCCTCAGTTGTGCATCTAAACTAAAATCCGGAGAGGTTCGCTATACACCTACCGAGGGTATCCCATCGCTTATCAAAGCTATTGTTCGTTACACCGAGGACAATTACGATAAGGTAGTTGGCGCACACAATGTGATAGTCTCTGCAGGAGCCAAGCAGGCTATATATAACCTTATGATAACCCTACTTAACCCGCAGGATGAAGTCATTATTGTAGCTCCTTACTGGGTGAGTTATCCAGAAATCGTTAAAATGGTTTATGGTATCCCTGTAATAGTAACCCCGGAATCCGGCCGCTTTGAGCCAACAATGGAGGATATTACTCAAGCTGTAAGTTCATATACCAAAGCCATAGTCATCAACAGCCCCAACAATCCTTCAGGTGCAATATATAGTGAAGAGCTGATTGGAGAGATTGTAGAGTTCTGCGAAGCTAAAGGTATCTACCTGATAATGGATGACATCTATCACAAACTTGTATTTAGTAACCACTCTTGGACATCCATTTACAAATATGTAAAGAAGGATATTGAAGACTCTAGGGTGATAATTGTCAACGGTGTGTCAAAATCATACGCCATGACCGGATTTCGTATCGGTTGGACAGTCGCCAGCCGCAAAGTCATAGAAATCATGATAAACGTAGCAGCTCAAAATACATCATGCCCATCAGTGCTCCTCCAATATGCCGCAGAGGGAGCCCTCAACGGTATCCAGAGCGGTATCGAAAACCTGCGTCTTACTCTGGAGAACAATGCTGAAGTGATGCTTAACGAGCTCAACTCCTTCACCGGCATTCATACCATAGCTCCGAAAGGTACTTTCTACTGCTTCCCCGATTTCTCTGCTTACGATAAAGATTCAAATAAACTTTCCAAGTTCATACTGGACAAAGCTCGTGTGGTGTCTGTTCCGGGTAAGCAGTTCGGGATGGAAGGACACCTTCGGCTCAGCTTTTGCGGCACAATTAAAGACATTCGAGAGGGAGTTACCCGCATTAAGTGGGCACTTGATCCAGAATCACCAAATGAGATATACATCGGCGATCGCAAGCTTAGAAGGGACTGGTTATGACACAATATATCATTGACGTAAAAACACCTGCACAGGACGAAAAGACAGCTGTCAAGGCTGATTACAGTCTCTCTAACCACGGCCTGACTAATCTGCACAATGTCTATTGGAATCTGCCGACTGAGGCTTTGTATGAAGAAATCATCTTCCGCTCCGAGGGTCGTATGACCCACATGGGACCGATAACAGTCAATACAGGCAAACATACTGCCAGAGCAGCTAATGATAAATATATAGTAAAGGAAGCCTCAACTGAAGACAATATCTGGTGGGGCGAGTACAACCGTCCATACGGTGAAGAGAAATTCAACTCTGTTTTTAATCGCTTACAGGGTTACTTACAAGGGCGAGACTTGTTCGTGCAGGACACTTATTGCGGTGCAGACCCAAACTACCGCATGCCTGTACGCATTATAACCGAGCTCGCATGGCAGAGTTTATTAGCCAGAAATCTGCTTATCATGCCTGAAACCAATGATGAACGCCGTCGCTTTATGCCAGATTTTACAATCATTGCTATTCCATCGTTCAAAGGAGTACCCCAAATTGATGGTATCCTGTCAGAAACCTTCATCCTAATCAATTTCAACAAGCGCCTGTGCCTTATCGGCAATGCTGGCTACGGTGGTGAAATCAAAAAATCGGTATTTACAGTAATGAATTACCTTTTACCGCTTCAGGGTGTGATGACTATGCACTGTTCAGCAAATGTTGGCAAAAAGGGCGACAGCGCACTGTTCTTTGGTCTGTCCGGCACCGGTAAGACAACTCTATCGGCTGATCCAAGCCGCGGTCTGGTTGGCGACGACGAGCACGGCTGGAGCGATGAGGGTATTTTTAATTTTGAAGGTGGCTGTTATGCCAAAGTGATTAACCTCTCCCCTTCAGCAGAACCGCAGATCTACGCCTGCACTCAGAAATTTGGGACAGTTCTTGAAAACGTTGTTTTCGATCCGGTAACTCGAAATCTCGACCTCGATGACGAGCTAATGACACCTAATACCCGCGCCGCTTACCCGCTACACTACATTGATAACGCCGTACCAGATAAACGGGCGGGACATCCCGAAAACATTATTATGCTCACTTGCGATGCTTCCGGAGTGCTGCCACCAATTGCACAACTGACTCCAGAACAAGCAATGTACCATTTTATTTCAGGCTATACATCCAAAGTCAGCGGCACTGAAATTGATCTTGGAAAAGAACCGGAAATAACGTTCAGCGCATGCTTTGGAGCACCTTTTATGGTGCATCATCCATCTTATTACGCCAAGCTGCTTAAGGATAAAATGCTAAAGCATAACGTTAAGTGTTGGCTGGTTAACACTGGCTGGACCGGTGGACCTTATGGCATAGGCAAACGTATGAGTATCCATCATACCAGAGCTCTCCTTAATGCCGCTTTGGATGGCAGCTTAACTGATGGGGAATTCCGCATAGATCCGGTCTTTAAATTCAAAGTTCCAAAACACTGTAAGAACGTTCCAGACAAAGTCCTCAATCCAATCAAGACATGGGAAGACCCAGATGCCTATCGCGACAAATACCAACAATTAGCATCACTGTATATTGAGAACTTCAAAAAATTTGCTTCGGGAAGTACTCCTGATATCATTGGAGCTGGACCTGATAAAAAAGGGGTGGAAAAAATACAAAGTTAACATTATTTCAGGAAAGAATTACTGGAATGCCTACATATAGATACCATTGCACCAAATGCGGCTATGAATTTGAAAAGTTCCAGAATATTACGGAGGGACCTGTCCCTTTTTGCCCTAAATGCGATGGGCGAATAAAACGGGTTATTACAGGAGGTGCAGGATTCTTATTAAAGGGAAATGGGTTCTATCAAACAGACTATCGCAGCGAGAAATATAAATCAGATGCTCGCAAGGATACTCCAGCTACTTCAAAATCTTCCACAAGCAACTCCTCAGATTCCTCTCAAAAGAAGTCCAACAAAGACAAAAAGACTTAACAACTACTTTATCAATTCGCACAGCTCAGAATAAGTATGACTCGCTCAAAATAACTTCCGATTTCACAGCAACTCTCAAATCAAAAAAAATCAATAAATAGACATAAAAACTCCATTTTTGAAGTTCTTCCCCTTGACAAAACAAATATCAAGTATTACTATTGCTCAAAAATTATGTGATCTTTTTGGAAGTTGATAAAGATAAGGATATTACATTTTAACTACATTAACTCATAATTTCAAAGGAGCATTTCATGGCTAAAACACTGAAGGAAAAACTTGGAGCAATGATTCCGAAGCTTCGTGAAGAACGCGTCGGTCTCATGAAACAGCACGGAGCGACAAAAATCTCAGAAGTTTCTGTCGCTCAGGCAATCGGTGGTATGCGTGGTGTTAAGGGAATGGTTTGCGACACTTCTGTTGTCGAACCAGATCAGGGATTGATTATACGCAACTACCCTCTAAACAAACTTACATCAAAGCTCCCCGAAGAAACCTTCTGGCTTCTCATCACAGGTAAGTTACCCAGCAAAGATGAACTCGCACTGTTTCAGAAAGAACTAAAAGAACACGGCGAAGTTCCGAAGTATGTCTGGAAAGTACTTAAGGCGATGCCAAAAAGTTCGCATCCTATGGCTATGCTTGATACGGCTATCTTAGCAATGGAAAATGAGTCGGTCTTCCGCAAACGCTACGCGGAAGGTATGGTCAAGACAGAATACTGGGAAGCGGCACTCGAAGACGCAATGCGTGTGATGGGAACAATCCACACTATCGCTGCTGGTATCTACCGTATTAAATATCACAAAGGCGACTTGATTGACTCTTCACCAAAGCTCGACTGGGGCGCTGATTATGCTCACATGCTTGGACTGAAACCACGCAAAGGCGACACTGCCAAGATGATGCGTCTTTATCTAACTCTGCACAGTGACCATGAGGGCGGTAACGTCTCGGCTAATACCTGCCATACAGTCGGTTCGGCTTTGTCTGATCCGTTTTATGCTGTATCGGCTGGCCTAAATGGCTTGGCTGGTCCTTTGCACGGTCTGGCTAATCAGGAATGCCTTGGTTGGATTCTTGAAACAATGGATAAGTTTGGTGGTGTTCCATCGAAGAAAGAAATTGAAGAATACGCTTGGAATACGCTTAATAGCGGCAAGGTAATTCCTGGCTATGGTCATGCAGTATTGCGTGTTACCGATCCGCGTTTCTCCGCTTTCATTGAATTTGGCAAGAAACATCTTCCAAAAGACCCAGTATTCCAAACAGTTAATCTCGTATTCGAAACTGTTCCTGGAGTTCTCAAAGAACACGGTAAAGCCAAGAATCCATGGCCAAATGTCGATGCTGGCTCCGGCTCTATCCTGTATGCTTTTGGAATAACCCAGTTCGAGTACTACACAGTACTGTTCTCGGTCTCGCGTGCAATGGGTATGCTATCACAATTGGTACTTAACCGTGCGCTCGGCACCGCAATTACACGACCAAAATCTGTCAGTACCGAATGGTTACTTGACCAGGTAAAGTAATAAATAATCGTACTTCGTATATGATTACTTTAAGGCGGTCCTTTTCAGGGTCGCCTTTTTATTATAGAGTGGAACCATTTTGCATTGGTATCTTGATTACAAACTCTGCTCCACCCGATTCAGATTCCCCAGCGGCTATAGTTCCTCCAATATCTGAAATAATCCTATATACAGTTGGTAGCCCAAGCCCAGTACCAGCTTCTTTAGTTGTAAAATAAGGTGTGAAAACCTTTTCTCTCAATTCAGGTTCAATCCCTGGTCCATTATCTGAAAATCTGATTTCTACAAAATTATCCTTCTTACGTGCTACAATATGGATTTGTCCATCGGATTGAGTAATCAGAGCCTCTTTAGCATTGTTAAACAAATTAGTAAACAGCTCTCGCAGACTATCAAGATCGGCATTAAAAGTGATATCTGGTTGTATATCAATCTCTATCCCTATATCTAATTCTTCAGTCTCCAACTTTAATAATTGACCAAATTTTTCGAAGAACTCACTAAGTCTGATACTGGATAACTGCTTTCCATCAATTCTTGCCAAAGCAAGAAAGCGCGTCATAATACTATTGAGACGCTTGGCTTCTTTATGAATCTCACCGGTGAATGCAAGATATTCATCTTGATTGGCTTCTGGAGTAAATTCAGTTCCCAATCGCTGAGCGGCAATAGTTATTGAGTTAAGTGGATTTCTGATTTCATGTGCCACACCGGCTGCAAGGTCACCCATTTCCGATAATCGTTGCCGCTGAGCCGAAATTTGCTCATACTTTTTCAACCGCGTTATATCATATATTACAACCACCAACCCCGAATTTTTTAATTCGGTAACAGGAAATTCAGAAACCGCTACTAAAAGATTTTTCTCTGTATTGTCTATAATAGTTTTTATCTCGTGGTCTTCTGATTGATCTCTCCACTCTATTAATTGCTTTAAGTTCAATCCAGAAGCTGGCACAGCTTCATTCCACGGACGCCCCAATACCCTCCTCAAACCCAGAATATGCTCAAAAGCACGGTTAGCAATTGTGATAATACCATCCGGGTTGATCGAGGCTACTCCTGTGCGCATCTGATCAAAGATAACATCAGTACTTGATTTTATCTCACTATACTGACGACTAATTTTGTGGCGCTTCTGACGGCTGTTGAAATACAGCAACCCAAGAACCATAAGCCCAAACATTGCAGCTGCCAAAATTGCCATTAGTCTATCGAACCCATGCGAGACAGCATTATACCCTTCCAATGACAAACCAACTCGAAACAAACCAAACGGATATTCATCAGTTTCAAAAGGCTTAACTAACTCAAGGACTTCCCTATCCTGAAACTGATATTGCCGGTGAACAACAGTATCGCTGTTAAGCGCAGTAGTCAAAAATGAATCGGATTCAATCGCAAGTAGTTGTCCTGTCGAACGTGAAGAGAATATTATTCCGTCTGTGGCCTGATAGATAATATACTCTATACCTGCTTCTCTTGCCATGCTTCGCACTAAGTATCCTATCTGAGTCTGCTTAAGACCTTCAGCATAGTAAAGAGCATCAGCCACAACTACATATACTTGATCCATACTATTAGCCAGTTGCAAATAGTAATGATCAGCTTGACCAATTTGCTTTCCCTGATGGAAAAGAAGCACATAGTTATTCTCAGGCTCTTCCATTAGGTTTACGACTTCTTCAATGACAAAATCAGGAAGAACTGCTTTTTCTTCTAAAACTGTGGCAGAAGAGATTGTTTCCCCTTCAGGATTACAGATATAAACTGCTCGCAGATTGTGTTGCTGTATTATCCGCTGCAAAGAAATATCGATATTCTCGTCAGGAGAAAAATAACTTAGAGCCGTTACTATTTCAGAGAACCGTCGATGAACGAGGTAGTCATAAAAAGATTCTGCTTCAATAGCATTTCTTGCCGAACGTGCCAGAACCTCAGTGAAAGTTTCTCCCTGCATTACTAACAACTTGAAACTGTCCTCTCGACTGACCCGAATGCCAATCCACGTGAACAAAAAGATAAACAACGCCAGAGACACAATCACAGATACAATAACAGGACGGCCAAGCCATGGAGCGGAAGTCTTTGAAAACATTCGCATATCTGAAAAAAAGCTAATAGACAATCAACAGCAACTAAAAGCTATGCTCTAATTTCCAACTGGAACATCCGAACAGTTGTTGCTGGTATCGATTTATAGTGCTCGGTAATTAGGGCTTG
>JAYEIF010000037.1:0-5128 GCA_034659895.1 Candidatus Zixiibacteriota bacterium | reverse complement strand
ATAACAAAACCCTTTCACTTGAAACAATACAAAACATGCTTATCTATTTATGAACAAAGAACTTACCCGCCTGTCGAGCGGACAGGTACTTTATTCAGCAAACCCTAATTTGTTTCGGGAAAGATGCAGTTTCTCGAAGCTGTCGTTTGAAATAACAAAATACCAGTCCGCAAAGCGGTTATTGAGCTCTTGCGCTGTATTTTGACCATTTTCCACTTTTCTTTTCCACTTGTTATGAGCGTCGTAGAGAGACTTATTTTCCTTTTGTTTGTCGGTCCAGAGGCTGTCATCCATTTTTAGA
The DNA here is from genome assembly GCA_034659895.1 of Candidatus Zixiibacteriota bacterium. GTDB lineage: Bacteria > Zixibacteria > MSB-5A5 > GN15 > FEB-12 > B120-G9. The sequence continues at coordinate 4,827 of JAYEIF010000037.1, read as the reverse complement.
AAGGTAGTATTACTCGGCTTGGGCGGCTCGTGGAAAGTATTCTCATTGAACTTCGCCGAAACAAACAGATAGCGGTTCTGTGATGCTGCACCGGTTTGAGTTTCCCCTGCTTTTTTATTGGAACCGGCAGTTACAGCCAGCCCGGAGCCATAGACGACCTCTCCAAAGCGCAGAGTGAACGAGATTCCCTTTGAAGTGTGAATAAGCAATTCCCCTTCATTGGACAACATTTCACCATCACCCGTAAAGTAATAACCCTTGTTTTGCAGAGACCGGGCATCAGACTGAGAGATATTCGAAGTGCCTTTATCCTGTTTCAGACTGGCGGATAGTCCGGCTGGTTTGGGACGTACACCGACAATAGTAAGCTCGTCAAGAGTGGATAACAGTGTATCTATAGCGGTAGAGTCCACCTGCTGGTTGCTTTTCATTCCTTTCGCTTTCCAGCGGTTTCCATCGAGTTTTAGTTCCACGTTATCGTGGCGGCTTACCGAGCGCGTTTGTTCGTTAATGGTATAATTGTTAAGAGCAACAGTCTTAATATTATCTTTGTTAAGCTGTAACAGGTCTGTATCTATCCAATCAGCAAAGTTTGTAGAGATATCGATATCCATACGGGCGGCATAAACTCGTTTCTGGTTCGGTATCCGCACAAATCGCATATTTGGCCGTCTCTCTATCTTCTTGCCAATGATAAAATCCGCCAGGACTTTTTCTCCCTCACCTTTTATCGTTACTCGCTTGCCAAGTCCTTTCAAGCCAGTTGTTTCCTTCAGAGGATCAATTACACCAAGCGCTTCGTAATCGGAAACATTGTCGGTGCGAAAATCATCTTTGACAATACCAATAACACCTGCGGCGGTTTTAGCAAGGCGGTCTTTGCCATCAGCTGGATAGTTATGATGTGATGGTATTGTCCAACGTCCATCTTTGAAAGTAACTTTGAAAGCCTTCGGTGAACCTGTCTCTTCATCAAACTCCACAACTTCGAGTGTGGTAGCCTCGTTCGGGTTTTTGAAATCCGGGAAGAATGCTTCTCCCTGATCGAGAAACGCATCCGGTGTTATTTTCTCTGGTGCAAAAATGAAAGCCAGCAAAGCCAGGCAAACAGCAACGCCGGCAAATATGATTGTCTTTTTGGTTTCCGTCATGGCTTAGCTCCTCAACCTTCTTACTGCCGCCGCTCCCTCGCGCTCCCGACGACGCCTTCTCACGAAAATCATTATTCCTACAATGAACACTGGAATTGGCGGAAGCAACACCGCCAGAGAGCGAATTCGGGTTTGTATTCCTCGAATGGCTCCCCCCATCTCCTCACGGCCCGAGGATATCCTGGCTTCTTTCTTAGCATTGATATCAGCCTTGAGTGCCTCGAATTTGCGGTTCTCGACCTCTTGTAAGTTGCTCATCATGATTTTCTTGGTCTGCTCATCAAGATCCCCCCTGTCACGTACTTTGTTTACCTTTTCATCAAGGCGGTGCTGGGCTTGAGTCAATGCCTGCTGGGCTTCCATCTCCGCCTGTTTTTCCTGTTTAAGCCGCCGCTTAACGAATCCCTGAGTTTGCGCTTCTACTGCTTCGAGAGTGCGATGTTTGGATCGTTTTTTGCGCAGTTCAATGAATGACTCATCGCCTACCAGCTTATCCATACAGTTGAGGAAAAACGTTATGTTGTCAAAATTTAGATTCTTAAATCCCCGTTTGCGGATCTGGAAAAACTGGGTAGATATAAAATCGATGTCCGCTATGACAATAGCATTCATAGTATTTGCTCTAACAACGCTGCTGTCGTCGGCTGTTACTGATGTTGGGGAACCCTTTACCTCTGCTGCAAGAATATATGTTTCTGTCGTTGGCTCGCGGCGAGGATTCCGATTCAGCCTAAAGCCCCTGCCAAAGTATCCACGTCTCACTAAACCCTGAAAAGGCAGCAATCCTGACAGACGGCCTGAGCGAAGCAGTGATTGAAATTCGAAAGGACTATCCATTCCCTTGTATAGGTAGCCGGAGTAGAGCATCACAAGTTCCTGCAAGTCCGCACTTGCGGAATTCATCCGGTTGAAAGCCTCGGTGGTTTCGTTGTTATGGCCAACAAAGATGATCTCTGGTTGCAATTGGTCAAGGTCTGGATGTGGATTGTAAGTATCCCAGGCAATCTGATTCGGACTCCAGCTTATGCCAATGTCTTTCATCAAACCAGTAATATCACCTTTCGGTGTCGGTTTGGGTTGATTTTGGCTCGTTAATGGATTACGGTCTGCTCCAGCCGGCAACAAGGGCGACAGCGCTATATTAAAGGTTGGTAAGGGATCAATTAAAAACAAGGTTGGATGACCGCTCAGAACATACTCTTTAAGCTTGTCCATAGCATCCTGTGGAAGCGACGACGGTAGTATCACCAGCAAGCCATCAAGTTCCTCGCTGATTGGTTCATTGGCCGCCACTTTGGTAACTTCGTATTGTTTTTTCAACTCTCCAACGATAGGCCACGAAGGAGTACTGTTCATAGTTTTGAAATCAAAACCACCGAACACTTTGGCGTCAGTTGAAAGCACGCCAATTCTCTTTCGTTCGGTCTTTGCCGCAACACGGATAGAGCGCATCAACTCATATTCAGTCAGCAGGCCGCGATCCATAAATGGGATCACTTCTTCACCAGCTCCACATGTAAAAGCTACTCCTAAAAAGACGTCCTCTGTACTCGTACGAGCAGATTGGGTACTCATGACCGTATGGGGAACAATGGCAAACTTCTCGCGGGCATCACGAGCTTCCTGAGTGTATGGCTCAGTGTCGTGAATATACACCTGGACTTTGTCACCGCCGATAGCATCCATCTCGCGAAGGCTGCCGATAAGATTAGATCTTGTCTCTACAAATTCTCGAGGGACCTCCGGTGAAATAAATGCCTGAATAAGTACCGGACGATCGCTGTTCAAATCGTCGAGCATTTCTTCTGTCTCATCAGAAAGCGAGTGTAGTTGCTCTGCGGTTACATCCAGTCTTAACCATGGAGCGTTAAAAATGGAATTAAAACTGATAACTGCAATTACTAATGCTATAGCTCGCACAAGATGATGTGCCCAGGACTTATAGCCGCCAGCTTCAACAGGCCAATGACGACGTCCTATAAGTATCGTATTAACATACAAACTGATGCCTGCCACCGAAAGAAAGTACAAAAGGCCTGAAAAACTAACCACACCGCTACCGAAATCGCCCAGATACGGATACACAGACAACGGAGCGAGAAATTGTTGCAACCCCTCATTTACCACCCACGTAGCTGAGTTTACAAAAACAAAGAATGAACAAAAAATTGCTCCAATGATAAATGCAACAGTGCTATTTGAGGTCAACAGAGATGCTAACATACCAACCGACAACAAAGCAGCCCCGATCAACCAGTAACCAAGGTAGTTAGCGAACATCAAGCCAATATCCGGACTTCCAAGCCAAAACAGCACCAACACATGACTGAGTGACAATATCAGTGAGACAGTGTAAATCCCCAATACGGCGAAATACTTACCAAGAACAATTTCAAAGTCGGTAGCCGGAAGGGTTAACAGCAATTCATCTGTTCCACGTTGGCGTTCCTCAGCCCAGACCCCCATAGTGAGAGCCGGTATGAAAAACAGTAATAGGTAAGGAAAGAGATTGTTGAGCTGGTCGAGATTGGCAAGGTTGGATGCGAAGAACTGTTCCTGCCAAAACGCAGCTGCCGCACTAAGGAAAATGAACAGAGTAATAAACACATAGCCGGTCGGGCTGGAAAAATAGGACAGCAAATTTCGTCGGGCAATTACCTTTATCACATGCGAGTTGATACTCATTCCGACACCTCCTCTCCGCCGTCAGTGTCAGAAGCGAGATGTCCAGTCAATCGGTAGAAACTTTCTTCCATCGTTGATGATCCTATAAGTTCGTCGGGAGTTCCATCAAACAACATACGGCCGTTGTGTACCAACAGAACTCTCTCTGCTACTGCTTGCACTTCCTGCAAAATATGGGTGGACAGAAGGATAGTCTTGGATTTACCGAGATTTTTGATATTGGTTCGGAAATCGCGGATTTGATTTGGGTCAAGCCCGGAAGTAGGCTCATCCATAATGAGCACTTCCGGATCATGCAACAGCGCCTGTGCAAGGCCGATGCGCTGACGATACCCTCGCGAAAGCTTACCAATTGGTTTTTCCAATACCTGATCAAATGCGCATATCTTATTGACCTCATCAATCCTGCGCTCCAAGTAAGAACCCTCAATTCCTCTGGCTTCACCGAGAAACCGCAGCATCTCAAGAGGTGTCATATTGTCATAAAGAGGGCCATTTTCTGGAAGATAACCCAATTTTCGAGCTGCTTTCAATCGATTTGTACTCACATTTAGCCCGGACAAGTAGGCAGAGCCGGAACTCGAGGCAAGAAAACCACTAAGGATTTTCATTGTAGTCGATTTACCAGCGCCATTGGGACCGAGAAAAGCAACAATCTCCCCTCGTGGAATAGAAAATGAGATGTCCTCTATGGCTACAAACGATCCATAGTATTTGCTTAAACCACGAGCTTCTATCATGAACTCCGATAATTCATCTGTCATAAAGTGTTCCTCATCACTTTTGTCATCAATGGATGATTATCTGCCTGACTATAAGGCAAACAATACTAAAGCATCCTTAAAAACTTGTAAATTATATATGCTGAGTCGTTTACTGTCAAGGGCATGTGCGTAATTGTCAAAACTTCCACAGACTCGCCACATATTTTCTGCGTCATCCCATTACCTATTATCCATTACCAAACTACTTACCAAATACAATACTTATT
>JAYEIF010000036.1:0-5161 GCA_034659895.1 Candidatus Zixiibacteriota bacterium | reverse complement strand
TCCGAATATGAACATAGATAATAAATCAGTCATAAGTGCTGTCCCTTTAACCTGTGCCCCCACTTTTTTTGAGAAGGAATTGCTCGGCTCAAAATCATGATCCACTGCTTGGTGGCCCCATAGCTCCTTGCTCACAGAATCTGTCTCCTGATCGTCAAACATATATTTCTCCATGGTTAACTTGTGCAAACTTATCTTTGAACGCTTCTCTGGCACGCTTTAGCCGCATTTTTGTTGCGCTTAAACCTATCTTGAGGGAAGAGGCGATTGACCTGTAGTCTAACTCATCCATATAGCGTAGTACAAGTACTTCTCTAAATGAAGGGTCAAGTTGCTGAAGAGTGCTGTTGATATCATTACGCAAAAATTTGCGCTCCTTACTATGTCCTACAAGTGCGAAAACGGCTTCTTCTTCCTGTGTGTTGGAGTAGATTTCATCGATATCCACTGTCAGCCACCACCATGGCTGTCGTTTCCTCTTATCAATCCAGCTTAGACAGGCATTCACAGTAATCGCATATAGCCAGGTCGAGAAAGTTGCTTTCAGATGGAAATCCTGTAGGCCGCTAAAAACACGCATAAAAATATCCTGAGCTACGTCCTCAACATCTTCAACACTTCCCGTTACCATTTGAGTCACCTTAGCAAATACTCTGTTTTGGTATCTGCTAACAAGGATTTCGAAGGCTTCTGTATTGTAAGGCAAGTCAATTTTGCACTTCCGTACAAGCTCTTTGTCTGTTTGCTGTTGTACATTGCTATCATTCTCATTTGTTTTGACTATATCCATATATAAAAGTCACATCATCCCATTGAAATCAATTCGAAATCGGCATCCTCATACATTATATTCTAGGCTATGAACATCTTTATACAAAGTAAAAAAATATAGATATACAAAGCACTTGTCAACAATCTGAGACATTATCAGGATTTGAACCATTGAATTGAAAATTCACTGTTTACAATCGAGATTCAATATGTTATACTTTACAATTAAGCGGGATTCCGCTTAGTTAGTTTTGATGTAGTAGAAACCGGAAACGGAGAATTTCAATCGTTTCTTTAAAGTAAGAATTATAGGCACTAAGTTGAATAGCAGGTTTATTTAATGGCAAAGTTTGAAAATCCTGATGATATCAAGATTATTCTCGCTACAGATTGCGGGTCGACGACGACCAAAGCAATTCTTATCGAGTACGTGGATGGCGAGTATCGCCTTATAACTCGCGGCGAAGCACCCACCACTGTTGAGACTCCATTTGAAGACGTTACTATGGGTGCGCTTAATGCAGTTCAGGAAGTTGAGGAGTTATCCGGCCGCAAATTACTGGGAAAAGATGGCAAGATAATCAATCCCTCTAAAGGGAATGAGGGCTCCGACGTCTATATCTCTACCTCATCGGCAGGTGGTGGATTGCAGATGATGGTGGCTGGAGTAGTTCGTTCTATGACAGCTGAATCAGCCGAGCGTGCCGCACTTGGCGCCGGAGCAATTGTGATGGATGTAATTTCATCCAACGATAAGCGTTTGCCGCACCAACAAATTGAACGCATTCGGCACCTTCGCCCCGATATGATTCTTCTGTCAGGCGGAATTGACGGCGGGACAACAACTCATGTAGTAGAGCTTGCCGAACTTATTTCAGCGGCTGATCCTCGTCCAAGACTTGGATCTTCGTATAATCTACCGGTAATTTACGCTGGGAATAAGGACGCTCGGGAAAGCGTCGGAGACACACTAGAGGGAAAAGTTGATCTGAAAACAGTCGATAATCTCCGTCCTACGCTGGAGAATGAGAATCTTATGCCGGCCCGTGAGGAAATTCACGAGCTCTTCATGGAGCACGTAATGGCTCAGGCTCCCGGTTATAAGAAACTGATGACTTGGACCGATGCCCCTATTATGCCTACACCTGGAGCGGTAGGATTGATAATCAAGACTATTGCTGATAGTTACAATATCGAAGCGGTTGGCGTAGATATTGGCGGCGCAACGACTGACGTTTTCTCAGTCTTCCGTCCAGGAGAGGGTAATGAGGGTGTATTTAACCGGACAGTCTCAGCCAATTTAGGGATGTCGTATTCGGTATCAAATGTGTTTGCCGAGGCTACTTTGCCAATGGTCATGCGCTGGGCGCCGTTCAAAATGGATGAACGGGACCTGCGCAACAGAGTCAAAAATAAGATGATTCGTCCGACGACGATTCCGCAATCGATGGAAGAACTGATTTTTGAGCAAGCCATTGCCAAGGAGGCTCTGCGGTTGGCCTTCATTCAGCATAAAAGTTTCGCTACTGTTCTTAAAGGAGTTCAACAACAGCGCACAATTGCTGATGCATTCGAGCAGTCCACTTCAGGCGCTACGATTGTGAATATGATGTCGCTTGATATGTTAATAGGTTCGGGTGGTGTGCTTTCTCATGCGCCGCGACGTCAACAGTCAGCCATGATGATGATTGATGCGTTTATGCCGCAAGGAGTTACTCGTCTGGCGGTTGATTCAATCTTTATGATGCCGCAGCTGGGTGTTCTCACTGAAGTTCAACCTAAAGCCGCAACTGAAGTATTTGAAAAGGACTGTCTGATTCATCTCGGCACCTGCGTAGCGCCAGCCGGTACCAGTAAGAAGCCCGGACCCGTGATGAAATATACTATCGATTTACCCGAAGGAAAGGTTTCAGGTACTCTCAACTACCTTGAAATGAAGAAATTCGCACTTGGCTCCCAAGAAAATGGTCTTCCACATAAAGTCAAGGCAGTACTCGAGCCGGAACGTGGCTATGATGTAGGAGCCGGTCGGGGTAACAAACGCGAGGTGGAGCTTCAGGGCGGGGTTGTTGGAATTATCCTTGATGGTCGTGGGCGGCCGTTTGACCTTTCAACACTAAGTGAGAACGACCGTATCGATTATCTGAAAAAGTGGATAACCGAATTGGACGTCTACCCAGATACAGAAGTATCAGGTGATAAATGAAGACTAAAGTCATTGCTATTGTCTGTGTTGTCGTTGCTCTTTTAGGTTTGGAGTCAGCTGCCAAAACGACAAAATACATAAGCTTCGAAGGCAGTTTCTCATTCGATTATCCCAATGACTGGCAACAGGTCGATCACAGGATAGTAGATGCTTTCCTGATAAAAAGCAAGGCTGACAAATCGGCACTTGACTATGAAGCAGTTTTTACCCTTAAAGATTCTGTTCCCTTTTGGACACAACCGTATTTTATCCTGTCTGTTGAAACAGATAAATCTTATAGCGATACCGAAATAGACTCTGTGCTTCAATATATGAGCAAGAAGTTTGGAGAGGGGATCAAGTATTTTCCAGTAACCGACTTTCTGACGGATATAAAATCAAATAGTCCGGTTTATGATAAAGAGAAAAGAATTATCACAGTTGCCAGCGATATTATGGAAAAAGGCGAATTGATAAAGAAGCAACTCCTTGTGATGAAATTCTTCGAAAAAGGATTGGCAAACTTTTACTTTTATGCTCCAGATTCACTCTTCGATAGTAGCTCCGCTGTTTTCAACAATGTGCTGGAGTCATTTTCATACGGAAATATTGATTCAATCCTGCCATCCGAGTCACTCGATGTTGCTAATATAGATGATACCGATGATGATTCGGGGGAATCCAGTAATATGCCTATTGCTGTAATAATTGGAATTGTAATTATATTAATCGTAATTGTAGTCCAACGTAGAAAAAAACAAAAAACAAGTTAACTATAGAGGAAACTGTCCTATGGCTCATGCCTATACACCAGGTCTAAAAGTTGTAGACCATCTTCTCGTAAAGAAGAAAAGGATTTTACCCCTTAAGGGAGAAGTTGTCGTTAAGGTTGGCGATAAGGTCAATCCCGATGATGCTGTTGCCCGTACTGATTTACCCGGCAATGTGGAACCGCTTAATGTTGCCAATAAGCTCGGCATACCTCCAGAAGATTTGAAGATGCTCATGCTTAAGAATGAGGGTGATCAGATTAAGGAAGGGGAACCAATTGCTCTAAAGAAATCGTTCATCAAGTGGTTCAATAGTTCCTGCGAAGCTACTGTCAATGGTACGCTTGAATCAATCTCATCCATTACTGGTCAGGTCCTACAAAGGGGAAAGCCAATTCCAGTTGAGGTGAAAGCCTATCTTGTTGGTGAGGTTACTGACGTTTTTCCAAAAGAGGGTGTCGAGGTTACCTGTTCGGCTGCATTTGTGCAAGGCATTTTCGGTATTGGCGGTGAGACATCCGGTAATATTAAAGTGGCTGTACCTGACAATAGTACAGTACTCGATGACGAACTAATCACTGATGACATGGCAGGGATGGTAGTAGTAGGTGGCTCGCTTATTACCGCGGCAGCTGTCAATAAAGCCATCAAGGTAGGGGTAAAGGGAATTATATCAGGTGGTCTTGATGATAAGGACCTCCGTGATTTCCTTGGATATGACATCGGGGTAGCAATAACAGGGTCGGAAGATTTAGGCTGTACACTTGTGATAACCGAAGGCTTTGGCCATATAAGTATGGCTAAGCGAACGTTTGACCTTTTGAAATCACATGAAGGTGAGCTTGCATGTATAAATGGCGCCACACAGATTCGAGCCGGTGTTATCCGACCAGAGGTAGTTATCCCCTTGAGTGGTGATATCGCTGCGGATGACACTACCAAGCATTCTGCTGTCGGTGGACTTACGGTTGGATCGCCGGTGCGTGTTATCCGTCATCCATATTTTGGTAGTCTCGGACATGTTACAGATCTGCCTTCCTCGCTTACCAAACTTGAATCGGAATCAATGGCTCGTATTTTGGAAGTTGAATTCGAAGGCGGCAAAAAAGCAATAGTCCCTCGTGCCAATGTGGAGATGATTGAAAGCTAAACGGTACCTGTGACAAACTATTAGAAAAAGCCTTCCGATGTGCAGGGCTTGTTGAAAAACCCTGTACAGAAGACAGCATTGTATCTGCCTTGTGAAGTTTATCATTCCCCTTTTATTGTCATTCCTGCGGAAGCAGGAAACCAGCAGGTATTACCTGTCCAGTCCGCCTAGGCGGATTGCCTGTCCATCTAGGGCTTGTTGAATAATTAGTTATTATGTACCACAATCTCAAATTCGCGCCCGCCTGTCAAGCGGACAGGTAGCGGGCGGCCTTGTGCTGAAAGT
>JAYEIF010000035.1:0-24803 GCA_034659895.1 Candidatus Zixiibacteriota bacterium | reverse complement strand
AAGATTGGAAGTGGTCGAGCTATAAGGATTGGGCAGGTTTGGGATGTGGGCCAATAACTCTTGATACGGAGGGTATTCCTCTGGCCTGAAACATGCCCAAACAAGTTTGAGCATGGCACCCAGGCGAGTATGGATTGTGAATGTCGGGACCGAAGACGGTTTCGACATTCTCAGTCCCTTCAATAAAAAAAGGGAGACCCAATTAGTCTCCCTTCTCATATAGATTCTAAAGCTGATTCGTCATCACATGTTCTTTATGATGTTAGTAGCAAACTGAGATGTCTTGACTTTCTTGGCGCCTTTCATCTGGCGATGCAGATCGTAAGTGACAGTCTTTTTATCGATTGTCTTCTGAATTGCTTTCTTAATCATCGTAGCCGCTTTATCCCAGCCAAGATAATCCAGCATCATACAAGATGACAGAATAAGAGAACACGGATTTATGACATCCTTATCAGCATACTTCGGAGCAGTACCATGAGTTGCCTCAAAGAGACCAATATAATCCCCGATGTTTGCACCCGGAGCCATACCTAGACCTCCGACCTGTGCAGCACATGCGTCAGAGATATAGTCACCGTTAAGATTCGGCGTTGCGAGGACATCATACTCGTCGGTGCGAGTCAGAATCTGCTGGAATATAGAATCAGCAATGCGATCTTTGATAAGTATCTTACCCTTTGGCATTTTGCCTTTGAACTTATCCCAGAGTTCATCCTCGGTGACGACTTTATTTCGGAACTCATTCGTGGCAACTTTGTATCCCCAGTCGCGGAATGCGCCTTCAGTGTATTTCATAATGTTACCCTTGTGAACGAGCGTCACCGTCGGCAGTTTATTATCAACCGCGTATTGGATAGCCTTTCGCACAAGTCGTTTGGTACCGGTGATGGAGATAGGTTTGATACCAATCCCACTGTCTCCACGGATATTTGTTTTCATGTTCTTATTGAGCCAGTTGATGACCTTCCTGACATCCTTGGTACCTTTCTTCCACTCAATACCGGCATAGACATCCTCGGTGTTCTCACGGAAAATGACCACATCCATTTTCTCGGGATGGGTAACCGGCGAGCCAACTCCTTTGAAGTAACTTACAGGACGCACGCAGGCATACAGATTGATAATCTGACGAAGAGAAACGTTAAGCGAACGGAAACCACCGCCAATTGGTGTAGTCAGAGGCCCCTTAAGAGCAACAACATACTTCTTGATAGAATCGATAGTCTCCTGTGGCAACCATTCTTTGTAACGCTCAAAAGCCGCTTCCCCAGCGTAAACATCCATCCATGCGATATTCTTTCGACCTTTGTAGGTTTTCTCGACTGCGGCATCGACAACCCGACGGGTAGCCTTCATAATGTCACGGCCGATACCATCACCTTCGATAACTGGAATTATCGGATTGCTCGGAACTTTAAGTTTCTTATTTCGAACAACTATCGGTTTGCCATCTTTTGGAACTTCTATATGTTTATAGCTTGACATTGTAACTCCTTTAGTATCCCAATTCTTTGAGGTGTTTTTTGTATGTTTTGGCGGACTTTTGCAAAGCCCCCTTCTCAGTCTTTGTAAGTTTCAACTCCAGAATGCGCTCGACACCCTTGGCACCCAATATCACAGGGACACCTATGTAGATATCCTTGATGCCGTATTGTCCGGTAAGGTAAGCCGAAACAGGGAGGATTCTTTTTTCGTCGCACAGAATAGAGCGACACATGCTAACACTGGCCGCCGCCGGCGCATAGTAAGCCGAACCGGTCTTGAGCAGCTTGACAATTTCTCCACCGCCTCCAGCAGTACGCTTTGAGATAGCCTTGATACGGTCAGCGGAAATGAGTTCCTTGATAGGGATACCACCAACTGTTGTGTAACGTGCAAGAGGTACCATAGTATCGCCGTGCCCCCCCAGAACCATCGCCTGAATATCGGTCATGGCAATGTCGAGTTCCATCGAAACGAAAGCCCTCATGCGGGTAGAATCAAGGACACCAGCCTGACCGAGTACGCGGCTTTTGGGAAAACCGGTCTTTCTCTGCATATGGAAGGTCATCAAATCTAAAGGATTTGAAACAACTATCACGTAGCTCTTCGGAGCGTACTTTTTGATTTGTTTAGCTACCGAACCGACGATATCGGCATTCATCTTGAGCAAATCTTCACGTGACATACCCGGCTTGCGCGGTAGTCCAGCTGTCATGATAACGACGTCAGCGTTCTTCAGATCTGTCCATTTGTTGGATCCGTTAATTCTGGCGTTAAAACCACGAACGGGTCCTGCCTCCATAAGGTCAAGCCCTTTACCCTGAGGCATCCCCTGAATAATGTCCAGTAAAACAACATCGGCAATATTTGCCTCAGCCAGATACATGGCACATGTCGCTCCCACATTTCCACCGCCTATGACGGCAATCTTTTTGTTCATAAGACCTCCACTGGTTGCACAGTATGTGCATCATTTACGTACATAACACCGTGTGAGCGGCATCATGCACAACAGCTACATTGCTCTTCTTACTTTTTATGCCTTCTGAATATAAAACTTTTGAGGGATTGTCAAGCGATTCATAAAATACTCGACGTACTTTTTCTGGTCTTAACGAGGAATGCAGATAAATATTTATCCGCCGAGAAATTAAATTGACTCTTGCCAATTTGTGACTGCCAAAATACTGTTTGCCATCGCGAGAAACATTGCTCTTGCGATCCCACTTCTCAGCTAATTCATAAAAAAAACGAGATCCTATTCCATCTCTACACTCCGAGAAGATGATAATCGACCCACCATCTTTAATTGCTGATTGACAATTCTCCAAAGCTTTTTGCACTTGGTATAGATTACTATCCAGCGGAGGAAGAATTTCTGCCAATACAATATCATATTGCTTGTTTGTACGAAAGGTATAGATTTCTTGCGTTCTCTCTGTTGCTTGCAGAAAAGCTTTTTCCAGACTGCCCAAATAGCATCCGGCAAGATTGTGACTGGCATCAACTACGACTTGAAGTGCGATTACTTTCTGCAAAGGTAAAAGATCAATTACAGACTGCATATGTTCAGCAACTGGATTACCATTCAGCCGAAGAGGAGCGGCATCAAGCGAAACAGCCATATTATGATTGCGCTCTATTGTTGCCATGTCAGCTAAACCCGGGAAAAAGCTCTTGCGCCCTCCGGTGAAACCCGCAAAGTAATGTGGCTTTACTGACCCAAGAACAAGAATAGCAGGATAGTCCATCACCATCTTATTGATATAAACTTTCTCCCCTATCGGGTCTATTCCTACCTCGTTCATAGACTCCATCTCCCAAGCGCAATGATAGTGTAAACGGGGACGTATAATATCGAGAAAATGTCCAAATATCTTGTTATAGTGATCCTCGGTAGGCGGTTCATGCGTCCCGGTCGCTACCAAAAAATCAGTGCGGTCAAGATAAGTTTCATCAACGCGGGAAAGCCAATCCAACAGTGTAGCGGTAGGCGTATCACGGTAACCATCATTGACAATTGTCAGTAATCTTTGTGAACGAAACACAGGAGTCTGTGCCAGATTTTCTAATTCACTTCGACAGGTATCAAATGTCAATGGTTTCTTTGACTCGCGTGGAGAAAAAGAGTCAACTTCCGCTGCTTCTGGAATCTCCAGATGCAACTTATCCCCCGCATATGATATGCCCACTGTCGTATTGTGCTTTTTATCTCTTAACAATTCAAACGCAACTAAACGTTAAAGAAAAAAGCAATTTCACGAGCTGCATTCTCGTCCGAATCAGAAGCATGAACCGAGTTTTCCTGAACATCACGACCAATATCATATCGGATAGTCCCACAAGAAGCCTCTTTTGGATTGGTCGCTCCTACCAGAGCGCGAAGATCGGCAATAGCATCATCCTTTTCCAAAACTATTGGAACAATAGTGCCGGACGTCATAAATTCCACCAAAGAGTCATAGAATGGCTTTTCCTTGTGTATAGCATAGAAGTCTCTGGCTCTTTCGTTACTTAATGTCGTCATACGCATCTCAACTATTTTGAAATGCGCCCTCTCCAAACGATCAATAACATATCCAAAGAGATTGCGCTCGGTTGCATCAGGCTTGATTATCAAAAGCGTTCTGCTCAATATTTCTTCCTCTTCATTTGAAAGACATTTATTTCTTTAGTTTCAGCGCTTCATTAAAACCAATCTCAACCGCTTTGCGGTTTTTGTCCTCAGTTCCCTTTGGAGCATGCTCGAGCACCACCTCCACCAGTCTATCCTTGGATACAAGTTCAGTAATAGCGGCAATCGCTCCCAAAGCAACAACATTAGCTACCATAATATGTCCAACCTCACTACGAGCAATGCGAGTAAATTCGAGTGCATAGTAGTTATCGGTCGGTACATCATTGATTAGCGAGGAATCAATAATAAGAGTTCCACCCTCTTTCAAATTTGAGTAATACTTGTCAAGAGCTTCCTGAGTCATAGCCAGAAGAAGGTCAAGATTCATAGCCTTGGGATAGAATATCTCACTATCAGACACGACGACATCGGCTTTGGAAGCTCCGCCACGAGCTTCAGGTCCATAGGACTGACTCTGAACAACTTTTTTGGTCCCTATCATACCTATTGCCTTACTCAGTACAACCGAGGCAAATATCATTCCCTGTCCACCCGAGCCGGACAGACGCATTTCATACCTATCTTTCGGTATCTCAATTTTATCAAGAAATTTTGTCGCCATAGGTTACCTCATTTCCCTTTCGCCAAATCCACAACTTTTTGATACTCATTGCAGAATTCTGTTTTTTCTGCCTTATGGATAACTCCAAGAACTATTTTGCCTTCGAGCTCTTCGGGCGACATTTTTCTGCTCTTAGCCACCGACACTGATTTTTCTTTGAACATATTAAGCATATCCACAGGATCTCCATGGCGATTAAGCCGCCCATAATACGTATGACAATTAGCTATGACTTCTATTAACGAGAAGCCCTCATGTTCAAGGCCACTCTTGATGAGTTTATCAAGCTGAGGTACAGAGTGAACACTTCCACGCGCTACATAAGTAGCCCCGGCAGCAGCAGCAAGACTGCACGGATCAAAGTGTTTCTCAGCATTACCATATGGCGTCGTAGTTGAAAAGGCATTACTCGGGGTCGTTGGTGAACCCTGACCACCGGTCATACCATAGATATTGTTGTTTATTAAAATAGCTGTGATATTGATATTTCGACGGCAAGCATGAATAAAGTGATTTCCGCCAATAGCCAACGCATCACCATCACCAGTGATTACAACAACATTCATATCAGGTCGATTGAATTTGATTCCAGTTGCAAAAGGCAGGGCTCGCCCATGAGTAGTGTGCAGTGAGTGGAAATCCATATAGACTGGCATGCGACTACTGCAGCCAATCCCGGATGTCATAGCAACACTGTCGCGGTCCCAACCAATCTTATCAATAGCGCGAATATACGACCCCATTACAATTCCAATACCACAACCCGGGCACCAAACATGTGGAAGCTTTTTACCCGGACGAAGGTAGTGTAGAACTACATCAGATTTCTGTTTTGGAGCTTTTTCCTCAGTCGCTGTGGTAACCATCAGAGCACCTCCTCAATCTTTTCCAGCATCTGTATAGGTGTCAGGATTTCTCCGTCATATCGCTGGATAGTATGAATTTCCTTATCTTCTGGCATTACACGTCGAACCTCGTGAACAATTTGCCCCATATTCAACTCACCCACAATTACTTTCTTACATCGAGAGCAAATATCTCGAATATCATCATCAGGGAAAGGCCAAATAGTATAGAGTTGAATACAGCCCACTTTAACCCCTGCTTTCCGAGCAAGACTCGCTGCTTGCAATGCCGCACGCGATACAGAACCATACGTGATAAAAACAATGTCTGCATCATCCATCATCTCGACCCGCAACTTGGTAATCTCGTCCATATAGTTTAAGATTTTATTTCTCATTTTATCCATCTTAGGAGGAATTTCATCTGAACGGTTGGTCGGGAAACCATGCTCGTCATGTGTCAAACCGGTGAGATGATAACGATATCCTTCACCATAAGCTGGCATCGGCGTAACACCGTTCTCGGTATATTCACTGGCCTTGTAATCTTCTGGTTTGCAGGTCGGCTTAACACGATTGACAATTTCTAATTCTCCAGGCTCAGGAATCTCAATAATTTCCCGTGAGTGAGCAATCACCTCATCCATCAAAACAGTTACCGGCGTGCGAAACCGTTCCGCCAGATTGAAAGCTCTCACGACTTCCGAGAAAGTATCACCGACAGTTGACGGTGCCACTGTTATTGAATTAAAATCTCCATGCGGACCCCAGCGGGCTTGCATTGTATCAGATTGACTCACTTTTGTCGGTAGTCCAGTGGATGGTCCTCCGCGCTGCACATTGACAACAACAGCAGGCACTTCAGTCATATAGGCATAGCCGATATTCTCCTGCATAAGTGAAAAACCAGGTCCCGATGTTCCGGTCATTACTTTAGCTCCAGAAACGGAAGCTCCGATTATGGCAGCCATAGAAGCAAGCTCATCTTCCATCTGGATGAATTTCCCTCCGACTTTTGGAAGCTCGCGCGAGGACAACTCCGCTACTTCGGTAGAAGGAGTGATAGGATATCCGGCAAAAAACCTCATACCGGCGTATAACGCTCCTTGAACACATGAAGCATTGCCTTGTAACAGTAGTCTTTTTCTTTCAGCCATATTCTTACCCCTCCTCACTTGTAGTTAGATGTAATAGCGAAGTCAGGACAATGTACCCAACAAATTGTGCACTGGGTACAATCCTCAGGTCGAGCTATCACAGGTTTACCATCGTCATCGGGTTCAAGCACCTGTTTGGGACACAGGGCGATACATATATTACACGCTTTGCACCAGTCCAGGTTAATATTCAAAGGTGCGGGACCATTTGAATAATCATACTTATTTTTGCTGGATGGTTTTCCAGCTTTTTCACCCGCAGTATCAGTTGACGCATTCATAATCTGTCCTCAAAGTTTTGACGGCCGGTTGACCCAACCATCCCAAATTCCGATTATTTTTTCTTTCGCGTTGTTGTTTTCTTCTTTGCCGATTTTCCGTCTTTTTCTTTCGCTTTAGCAAATAGATCTTTCATAAGGGCAGGAATCTCCGTAGGCGAACCAGCCACCGGCACACCAACTTTATTCAAAGCCTTAATTTTATCTTCTGCGGTACCACTACCACCAGAGATAATCGCTCCCGCATGTCCCATTCTCTTGCCGGGAGGAGCGGTTTGTCCAGCGATAAATGATACAACCGGCTTAGTAATATGCTTCTTGATATACTTAGCGGCAACCTCCTCATCGGAGCCACCTATTTCACCAATCATAACAATAGCTTTGGTGGATTTGTCATTCTCAAAAGCTTCAAGACAGTCGATAAAATTCGTTCCGATAATTTGGTCACCACCGATTCCAATACAAGTGGTTTGTCCAATTCCAGCCAGTGTAAGTGCCCAAATAGCTTCATAGGTAAGAGTTCCAGAACGGGACACGACTCCCACACCACCCTTTTTAACAATCGTTCCCGGCATAATACCAACCTTACACTGATCCACAGAGATAATGCCGGGGCAATTAGGACCAATAAGCCTTGCACCCTTTTCTTTTACATATGGATATACTTTCATCATATCGTTAGCTGGAACACCTTCAGTGATACACACTACGAGTTTTATCCCCGCATCGACCGCTTCATAAATAGCATCAACAGCAAAAGCAGGCGGAACATAAATAACGGAAGTGTTAGCTTTAGTCTCAGCTACAGCTTCCTCCACAGTATTGAATACAGGAATACCAGCAACCTCGGAACCACCCTTGCCTGGTGTAACTCCACCTACCACATTGGTTCCATAATCTCTCATTTGCTCAGCATGAAACGAGCCATCGCGACCCGTGATGCCTTGTACGATGAGTTTAGTTCTCTTATTAATGAATATCGACATATTTCTTACCTCAATAAGTGTATTATTGTCCAAGTCCAGCCAGATCAATGGCTTTTTTCACTACATTATCAAGCGTATCTTCTGACGGCAGATTATATGATGACAGTATTTTGGCTCCCTCATCTGCGTTCGTACCCGTAAGTCGAACAACAATTGGTATCTGAAGCTTCAATTCATCTATAGCAGCTCCGATACCTGTGGCAACATCATCACAGCGAGTGATACCTCCGAAGATATTTATCAAAATCGATTTAACATTGGGATCACTGGTAATAATCTTCAATGCTGTTACCACTTTCTGTGGATTTGACGAACCTCCTATATCAAGGAAGTTTGCAGGGTCAGCACCATAGCGTTTGACCAAATCCATAGTAGCCATAGCTAAACCAGCCCCATTGACTATACAGCCTATTCTTCCATCCAATTTCACAAACGACAGATCACCCTCGCGAGCTGTAACCTCTGAAGGTTCCTCGGCATCCAAATCACGCATCGCAGCTACTTCTGATTGACGGAACAAACCGTTATCATCGATATTAACTTTTGCATCTATTGCTACCACTTTGGAAGATGTGTTAGTAATAAGCGGGTTTATTTCTACCAGTGAAGCATCAACTTTCCAAAAAATATTGTATAGCTTCATCAGAATATCTGCGGCGGCTCGTACTTTACTAATATCGCGATACAATTTATAGGCTAAGTTACGCGCCTCAAAATTTCTAAGACCTAACACCGGATCAACTGCAAGTTTAAATATCTTCTCAGGAGTTTTAGCAGCAACCTCTTCAATATCTATACCTCCGGCTGGAGAGACCATTATCACCGGTTTTCTCGTAACCCGGTCAAGAATTATTCCCACGTATGATTCGGAAACAATATCTTCGGCTTCTGTGACAAGCACTTTCTTAACAGTCAGCCCTTTTATGTCCATCCCAAGAATATTTGTTGCCAATATTTTAACCGCCTCAGGATTTTCTGCGTATTTTACACCACCTGCTTTACCTCGACCGCCAACATGTACTTGGGATTTCACCATTACCGGCCTGTTTATCTTCTCGGCGATCTCATAGGCCTCTACTGGTGTTGTCGCTACCTCACCAGGAGGTACTGGTATACCAGCATCATCAAATAACTGCTTGGCTTGATACTCGTGAATTTTCATACGTTTTTTCCCTTATTACTAATGTTATTTGAATTATCTTTTAATGACCCATGAAACTCCATAGCAATCTCCTTCAGTTTGTCAACCGTGTTGAACTCTGGATGATCCAGGACATGTTCAAGAAGATGATCTAATATCAATCCTACTGTATGACTTGGCTCAATCTCAAACAATTGCATAATGTCATCACCATTGATAGCCAGATCTCGCAGAGAAAATGGCGGTTTATTGTTAAGCTCCTCACGAATATCTTTTTCAAATTGGTCAACATCTTCGGTTGTGCCTCCCATACCCTGAGCAACAACATCAGCTCGCCGTAGATCAAGCAGATCGAATATCAGTGGCACTCCTACTCGTTTAACCAGCCTTCGCAATCCCTTAGGACTCACATCGGTAGTAAACATATGACGTTCGACAAGGGTTGCAACTTTATCAGCAAGATCATGGGAATATCGCAAACGTTTCATTACGTTTAGCGCTGTCCTGGCGCTATGGGTTTCATGTCCGTAGAAAGTAGCTCCATTACTAATGATACGTTTGGTCTGTGGTTTATTAATATCATGAAAGGCAGCCGCCAAGCGCAGGCTAAGTTTTGGAGGACAAGCATCAACAGTGTGGAGGATATGCTCAAATACATCATATTTATGATACCCTCCGGGCTGGTTAATACCTACACATAGCTGCAACTCTGGAAGGACAAATTTGAGAAGTCCTGTTGACTCCATCAAATGAAAACCAATCGATGGTTTACCAGCCAGAGTAAGCAGCTTGTTAAGTTCCTCAGCTACTCGCTCTTTGGAAACTGTTTCGATAAGATGAGCATTCTTACAAAGAGCGGAATATGTTTTATTTTCAATAGTAAACTCAAACCGTGCCGCAAACTGGACAGCTCGCATCATACGCAAAGGATCATCCAGAAATGATTCCGGATAGACCATACGCAACTGACGTGTTTCTAAGTCAATCCGACCACTAAGAGGATCAACTAATTCATCATTATCTAAACTCCAAGCCATAGCATTGACAGTGAAATCACGGCGCACCAAATCCTCTTCAATCGACAGAGAAGGATTATAACGCACGTCAAAGTCTTTATGAGAAATTCCGGTGGAGTGTTCTGTGCGTGGAAGACTAATATCAAATGTTACTGGTTGGTTAGAGAAAAACTTGGTGAATTTAATAACACCAAAGCTGCGTCCCACCAGACTTACCTTTCCATGGGGACTTAAAATACGGACTATATCCTCAAAAGGAATGCCCGTTACTAAATAATCACGGTCGTGATCGGCTTCTGATCTGCCCATCATTCGATCTCGGACTACGCCTCCGACTTCATATATACGACCTTTTTCAAGTATCGCTTCTACCACTTCCTGCGACAACTTGCACATTCCTAATCCGGTATAATCCTCGTTCCTATCTGGCCATGAACTGCCTTCTGTGCATCCTTCAACGAGGAAATTGTTACCATCTTACCACCATTTCTCATAAATTGCATAGCCGCTTCTACCTTCGGCCCCATTGAACCGGGCGGGAAATGGCCTTCTTTGATATATTTTTCCATCTCTGACAGTGTAACCTGCCCAAGATCTCTTTGATTTGTCTTGCCGAAATTAAGTGACGCACATTTCACAGAAGTCAAGATTGACAAAATGTCAGCATCTACCTCTCGAGCTAATACGGCTGAGGCTCGATCTTTATCAATTACGGCATCAATACCATCATAATTACCATCATCATCAATGTATACCGGAATTCCCCCTCCACCAGCCGCAATCACTATCGTTCCCTGCTGTACCAATTGACGAATGATTTCTCCAGGGACTGTCTTTATTGGCATTGGTGACGGTACAACTCGCCGCCAACCACGGTCAGAATCCTTTTTCATTATCCAACCGCGGGTTTCTTGGTACTTTTTCGCTTCCTCGGAACTATAAAATTGCCCGATATATTTGGTGGGATTAAGTATAGCAGGATCTTTCTGATCAACCACAACTTGGGTAATGATTGTTGTAACAGGTCGGTCAATTCCTTCAGCTTTGAGTCGATTCTGCAACGATTGCTCTATCATATAACCCATGCCGCCTTCAGTATCGGCAACCAGCACACCCAAAGGAAGAATGGGCGTCTTGCTGCGAGACAACTCGGTCCGAAGCAAGCTATTGCCTACCTGAGGACCATTGCCGTGAGTTACTACAAGTCCATAACCCTCTCGAGCCAATTCGACAATTCCATCGAGTGATCGACGCGTATTGGCAAACTGATTGGCAATCGTATCCTCCAAATCAGGTCGAGTAATGGCATTCCCGCCAAGGGCAATCACCGCTGTTTTCTGAATATTCATAGCTTCAGCAATTTCCAGATCAGAATCCTCAATAGCAAACGGGCTGATTTTCATCAGCCCGATTAATTTGCCATTCTATTTCTTTGAAGTACCTGTTTTCTTAGTTCTCTTTTTCTTACCACCGACAAACTCAGCTAATACTGATTGTAAATCAGGTGTCCCAATCTCCTGTAAACTGTAGGAAACCCGCACTGATGGTTTCTTGATATTCATAATTCGACTCAGGTCAATCGGAGTAGCGAGAATAACCAGATCACATTTGGTTTTGTTAATCGTGGTCTCGAGATCTTTAACCTGTTGCTTACCATATCCCATAGCGGGAAGCAGAACACCAATATTGGGATACTTTTCATAGGTTTTCGTAATCGACTTTACAGTATAAGGCCGAGGATCTACAAGTTCTGCGGCGCCATACTTTTCTGCCGCAACAACACCTGCCCCAAAAGCCATTTCGCCATGAGTCAGTGTTGGGCCATCCTCTACAACCAGCACCTTTTTCCCTTTGATTTTTAAGCCATTTTCGACATTAAGCGGCGAAGCGGCATCGACAACAACCGCATTCGGATTGTATTCCGCAATATTCTGCCGCAACTGACTGATATCTTCTATATCAGCCGAATCGATTTTATTAATTACTACTACATCAGCAAGAAGTAGGTTCACCTGCCCAGGATAGTAAGAGAGTTCATGACCTACCCTGTGTGGATCGACGACTGTTATTGTCAGGTCCGGCTTATAGAAGGACATATCGTTGTTGCCACCATCCCAGAGAATGATATCGGCTTCTTTCTCTGCCTCGCGGAGAATCATTTCATAGTCAACTCCAGCGTAAACAACCACATCATTCATAATGTGAGGTTCGTACTCTTCGCGTTCCTCGATAGTGCATTTATGTTTATCAAGATCTGAAAGCTTTGCAAAACGCTGGCAGTCCTGATCGGCCAGATTGCCATAGGGCATAGGGTGACGAATAGCTACCACTTTCTTACCCAGCGATTGAAGTATGTCAGCGACACGGCGCGTTGTCTGAGACTTTCCGCAACCTGTACGAACGGCACACACAGCCACAACCGGTTTTTTCGACTTAATCATCGTTGGGTCGCTACCCTCGATCGAAAAGCGAGCACCAGCTGCCATAACATAAGCCGCTTTTTCCATAATGTATTGATAGGGAACATCCGAATACGAAAACACAACCTCATCCACTTTGTGCTTCTTGATTAGATTTTGCAATTCGGATTCGTCAACAATTGGAATCCCTTCAGGATAAAGTTTTCCAGCTAAAACCGCAGGATATTTGCGACCTACAATATCCGGAATCTGAGTAGCAGTAATAGCAACTATTTCAACATCAGCATTATTGCGATATAAAACATTGATATTATGAAAGTCACGCCCGGCGGCACCCATAATGATTATCTTTTTCTTATTCTTAGCCACGATTTATTTCTCCTTATTCAGATTATCAGGTAACACATTTCACTCAAAGTATTCTCGATTTACACCCATCTTATATGGACGACGCCGTCCAAATATATACAATCAGGTACAGCGCAAAATAACCAGTGGTGTGTCCCAATATGTGTTTACAGTGTGCCAATTTTTTAATTCCCAATCACATCTCTTAGTTATCAATCTGAGCCCGCTGCAAAGAACCAGAGAAATCAACATAGCAGGACTTCCATTCGCTGAACACATCAAGCGCCGCCATAGAAGCTTCACGATGACCGTTGCCGGTCTCTTTGGTGCCGCCAAACGGTAAATGTGTTTCTGCGCCTATTGTTGGGGCATTAACATAGAAGATGCCGGTATAAACATCACGCATAGCAGTAAAAGCTTTATTGACATCCTGAGTGAAGATCGACGCTGAAAGACCATACGGAGTATCATTAGCCATTTCGATGGCTTGATCAAGATTGTCAAAAACGCCAATACCAAGCACAGGGCCGAATATCTCTTCTTTCCAGATACGCATATCTTGAGTAACATCCCCAAACACTGTTGGTTGTACAAAATATCCCTTGTCATAATCGCCACCGGTCACTTTTTCACCACCGGTAACCAACTTCGCACCTTCCTTTTTGCCAATCTCAATATAGCTAAGAACTGTCTGGCGTTGACTTTCATTTATGCAGGGACCCATCTGGACAGATTTATCTAAACCGTTTCCAATTTTCAATTGTTCGGCTCGTTCAACTAAAGCGTCAGTGAATTTCTTAACAATATCCTTATGGCAAATAACCCGGCTGGTAGCTGTGCAACGCTGGCCGGTAGTTCCAAATGCCCCCCAGAGAGCGCCATCGACAGCAAGTTCAAGGTTAGCATCATCCATAACTATCTGAACATTTTTACCGCCCATCTCAAGGCAGGTATGTTTGAAGTCAGTAGCACAGGTTTCTGATATTTTGCGACCTACTTCAGTCGAACCGGTAAATGAAACAATCTTGACTGCTGGGTTTTTCATCAAAGGCTCACCAAGAGCCGCACCTGAACCTGTAACGACGTTTAATACTCCCGGCGGAAGCCCTTCTTCCTGACAGATTCGAGCAAAGTTTACCACAGAAGCAGGTGTATCAGTAGCTGGCTTGATAACCACAGTATTGCCACAGATTAGTGCCGGCATAGTTTTCCATGAGGGAATCGCCATTGGGAAATTCCATGGTGTAATAAAAGAGCAAACACCCAGTGGTTGACGGATTGCCATGTTGAACTTATTGGGCATCTCGGATGGTGTTGTTATACCAAACTGGCGACGGCCTTCACCAGCCATATAGAAAGTCATATCGATTGCTTCCTGTACATCTCCACGAGTTTCATCAATAATTTTACCCATCTCGCGCGTCATAATCTGCGAGAGCTTTTCTTTGTCTTGAGTCAAACGAGCTCCAATACGATAGAGAATCTCACCGCGCTTTGGAGCTGGAAACAGTCTCCACTTTTTGTAAGCTTCAGATGCAGCATCAATAGCAGCATTGACATCATCAGCATTTGACTTCTGAAAAATACCAACTACATCGCTGGTATCAGCGGGATTATGATTTTCGTATGTCTTACCGGACTTCGAATCAACCCATTCGCCATTAATAAAATTCTTAAACACTTCAGGACTACTCATAACTTACTCCATTAAGATTATTACTTCCAACAACTTATCTTTACCGTTTTAATCGACTTGTGAATGTATTCACACTCCGACAATATAACCAAGGAATATATTTTCTATTAAGAGAAAGTCAACCGCTTTCAAGGCCAAATCTATATTTATGTAGAAATTCTTTTCGGAATGACTCAAAGCGATTCTGCTCAATCGCCTTGCGGATTTGCCGCATTAGATTTTGATAGAAGTAAGTTGAATGATAAGTCGCCAGTACCATACCGGTGATTTCGGATTGATTATAAAGATGACGGAGATAAGCACGGCTGTAACGGCGACATACTTGACAATCGCAGTTGGGATCAAGTGGGCGATCATCGTTGGCATACTCAGCATTGCGATAGGTCAATTGTCCCTCTGATGTAAACACGTTCCCTGTACGAGCATTTCGTGTTGGCAAAACACAATCGAACATATCGATTCCATGCGATACAGCCATGAGGATATCTTCAGGATATCCAACCCCCATAAGATAGCGCGGTTTATTCTCAGGCAGATATTGAACCGTATGGGCGAGAATACGCTCCATTTCATACTTGCTCTCCCCTACCGACAACCCACCCACAGCATACCCGGGAAAATCGAGCGAAACGATTTGTTCGGCTGACTCGGTCCGAAGATCTTCAAATGTCGAACCCTGTATAATCCCAAAAAGGTATTGATGTTGACCTTCTTCATCCATCAAAAGCTGATTGTGAACATTTCGGCAGATAGAAGCCCACTCGTGGGTGCGGCGGACACCGGTAGCGGCAAGCTGATGATCAGCAGGATAGGGAACACACTGATCAAAAGTCATTATAATATCTGCTCCGATAGCGTGTTGAATTTCCATAACCTTTTCCGGCGTGAACATATGTCTGGACCCATCGTGGTGCGAGCGAAACTCAACGCCTTCGTCGGTTACACTGGATGTGTCTTTCAGTGAAAACACCTGGTATCCTCCACTATCAGTCAGAGTCGGCTTGTTCCATCCGCTGAACTTCGCAAGCCCACCTTGCGACTTGACAATCTCGGTTCCGGGCCTGAGATAGAGATGATACGTATTTCCTAAAATAATCTCCGCCCCACATGATTCGAGATCCTCGGATGTAAGAGCCTTAACTGCACCTGAGGTACCAACCGGCATGAATGCAGGCGTTTGGAATGTCCCATAAGCAGTGGTTACCTCACCGCGGCGGGCAGAGCCGTCGGTAGTTATTGGTGTATATATCGAATCGCTCATTACTTTCTAACCCAGAATAATATCCAATGCTTCTTGCAAAGTCCCCACACCGACAATCTTAATATCTGTATCATCGATTTTTGACAGATTAGTTTTGGGACCAATCACTGTTTGTAGCCCCATTTTACGAGCCTCCACAATGCGACGATCAATCATAGTAATACCTCGCACTTCACCTGAGAGACCAACTTCACCCACAACAAGTGTTTTAGCATCGACTGAACGGTTTAACACAGATGACACCAACGCCACGAGAAATGGCAAATCTAACGCCGGCTCTGATAAGCGCAATCCACCAGCGACCGAGACGAAAACATCGTTAGCTTCCATTGGAAAACCACCTCGTTTTTCTAAGATAGCCAGCAACAGCGCCAATCGCTTGTTATCTATCCCACCAGCGACTCGTTGTGGATTGCCGTAACCAGAAGTTGAAACCAGAGCTTGGATTTCCACCAAAATTGGACGTTGTCCCTGACAAACACTCGTTACGACCGAGCCAGTGCGAAGTTCATCATTGTGATCAGACAGGAATAATGATGATGGATTAGCTACTTCCACAAGCCCCTCAGACAGCATTTCAAACAATCCTATCTCTGACACTGAGCCAAAGCGGTTCTTGGTAGCTCTTAGAATACGATACAGATGACTATTGTCTCCTTCGAAGTATATTACAGTGTCAACCATGTGCTCCAACAACTTTGGACCAGCTACGATACCATCCTTGGTAACATGCCCAATCAAAAACAGTGCAAAACCTTTCGAGCGAGACTGTAGAATTAACTGGTGAGCTATCTCGCGTACTTGCCCAACGGTGCCGGGTGGAGAATCAAGAGCTGTTGAAGCTACAGTTTGAATTGAATCAATCAGCACAACTCCAAATGATTCTTCACTAATAACATACGTTATATCCTCAAGCGAAGTTGTATTAACAACAGTTATGTTTTCTCCTGCCACACCTAATCGCTTGGCACGCTTTTTTATCTGAGCCGGAGATTCCTCCGCAGTAATATAAGCAACTTTCAAACCTTGATCGGAGTAGGTCCCCGCAACTTGAAGCAACAAAGTTGATTTCCCAATTCCTGGTTCTCCACCTATCAAAATAGCCGACCCGGGAAGTAATTGACCACCTAATACACGATCGAATTCACTTATGCCGCTGTGGTATCCCTGCATCGATTCAATATTAACATCCGGCAGGGCATACTTCTCCACAGACAAACCGCGGCCAGTCACTTTCCGATGTGATAGCTCTGTCTTTTCCTCTACAAGGGTGTTCCATTGCTTACACTCGCGACATTGACCCTGCCAACGAGGGTGTTCAGCTCCACACTGGGAACAAAAATATGCTGTTTTTACCTTCTTGTTCAGCATCAACGAACCTTGATTGGACCGTCGGCATTACCGGTGATGAACTGCTGAATTACTGAATCATCAGACTGTCGTAATTCTTCAGGGCTTCCATCGAATCTGATACGCCCTTCGTAAAGCATCACAAAACGATTAGATATCTTAAAGGCGGATTTCATATCATGTGTTACAGATATTGACGTTACATCAAGCATCTCTGTAAGACGAACAATCAAATCGTTGATTACATCAGAAGTAATCGGGTCTAATCCTGTGGTAGGTTCATCATACAAAAGCACTTCAGGATTGCCGGCAATTGCTCGCGCAAGACCGACCCGTTTTCGCATTCCACCAGATAACTCGGCTGGATTTTTATCTGCGGCTTTAGCCAAACCAACCATTTTCAGTTTCTCAGCGACGATTCTATCTATTTCATTCCTGCCGTATTGACGGGATTCCTTGAGACCAAGACCAACATTCTCAGCAACTGTCATAGAATCAAAAAGAGCCGCCGATTGAAACAGCATTCCAATCCGTCTCCGCACTTCAGTCAATTCGTGTAAATCAAGTTCGCCAAGGTCTTTTCCATTGAATAGCACGCGTCCTTGATCCGGCTCCAAAAGACGAATCACGTGCTTGAGCAGAACCGATTTTCCACAACCGGACTGACCAATAACGGTAATTGATTCACCACGAGCAATATCAAGACTAACACCATCTAATACCGGCTGACCATTGAAAGCCTTATGCACGCTTTGAATTTGGATAAGAGGAGTCGTCATTGCCTACACCCTGAAAAGTATAACCGCAAATATAAAGTTGAACACCAGTATTCCCACTGACGAAATCACAACTGAAGTTGTAGTAGCTTTCCCCACTCCTTGAGCTCCTCCACGAGTTTGAAATCCCTCGTAGCAACCCACCAATCCGATAAGAAATCCAAACACACCGGCTTTTATCAAGCCATTGATTAAGTCTGACATTTTGAATGAATGACGAAACCCAGACAAAAATGTTTCTGACGACACATCAACTCCAATTACACTTACAATTAATCCCCCTATGATAGCGACGAAATTGGCAAATACCACAAGAAAGGGAACCATCATCAGACAGGCAATAATACGAGGCATTACTAAGTATCGAATAGGGTTTATCCCCATTGATTCAAGAGCATCTATCTGTTCGGTAACTCGCATTGTGCCCAACTCTGCAGTGATACCAGCACCTACGCGCCCCGCAAACACAAGAGCCGATAACACAGGAGCAAGCTCTATAACAACCGCCTTACCAACAGCATCTCCAATGTAGTGCAAAGGCGCTCCGATGAATTTGAATTGATAAGCCGCCTGCCAGGCTGAAACCGCACCAACGAAAATTGAGATAATAACAATCAGCGGCAGTGATTGTACCCCAAGAGCATATACCTGTTCGATAATAAGACCAAAAGATCGAAAGAATCCCTTTAAGGAAACAACAAAGCTGCCAAACATAATAGACATACCGCCCAGTTTGACAACAAAACTAACACCTTTGCGCCCCAATCCTTCAAGTGCTGATGCCATTATCTATCCTTAGAACGGAGTCTGAATATCATCATCTCCGACCGATTCCACATCGGCAGGAACTTCCCGATACTCCGGCGCCAGATTCTCAAAACGCGCAAATTCCTTAACAAAAGCTAAATTAACCACACCAGTAGGTCCATTACGCTGTTTGGAGATTATAATTTCTGCTTTTCCTTCTACTTCATGGAATTTCGGATCTGTCTTTTCAATATGTGCCATATAATGCTCTGGGCGATAAATAAACATAACAACGTCAGCATCCTGCTCAATCGCTCCAGACTCACGCAGGTCAGACAATTGTGGCCGCTTTTCTCCTCCACGCTGTTCTACCTGCCTTGATAACTGCGAACAAGCCAAAACAGGAATTTCCAATTCCTTCGCTAAAGCTTTCAAATTACGTGAAATACTGGACATTTCCTGTTGGCGGTTCTCAAATTTTCCGGCTCCGTGCATCATTTGAAGATAATCCACTATTATCAAACCTAAGTTGGAATCAGCCTGAGCTTTAAGACGTCGCGCCTTAGCCCGGATTTCCAACGATGATACTGATGGGGAATCATCGATAAAAATTGGTGCTTCAGAGAGTGGTCCACCAGCGATAGTGAGCTTACTCCACTCTTCATCGCGCAATCGTCCAGCTCGTAATTTCTGCTGAGAAATGCGCGCACGTCCACACAATGTCCGCAATGCTAATTGCTCTTTCGACATCTCAAGCGAAAATATACCTACACCTTTTCCAAACTCAATTGCCACGTTCTCAGCAATATTCATAGCCAGCGCCGATTTCCCCATTGATGGTCGACCGGCAACAATAATAAACTCGCCCTTGTGAAGACCATTTGTAATAACGTCCAGCTCGTTGTATCCAGTACGGATTCCTATCAAACCACTGTCAGGAGACTGAAGATCCTCAATTTCAGCAAATGTTGATGGTATAAGCTTTTTGATTGATATAAAACCTTTACGAAGGCGATTCTCAGATATGGCAAAGATGTTACTCTCAGCCAAATCGAGTAGCTCATCGACACTGTCATCGAGGTCATAGCAACTTCGGCTTATCTCATTAGAAGTATAAATCAGACACCGAAGCAGGTATTTGTCCAAAATGATTGCTGCGTGTTTACCAACATTGGCTGAGGAAGCGATATATTCTGCCAGATCAACCAAATAAACCCGCCCGCCAACTTTGTCAAGATTGTCATCCGAAATGAGTTCATTAGCAACTGTTGTAATGTCACTCGGTTCATGTCGTTTGAACAGATTTAGCATAGAGCGAAAGATGATGCGGTGTTTATCGGCATAAAACACTCTGTCATCTTCAAACACCTCGATAACATCATGAATCGCCTGATCATCCTTGAGAATTGATCCGAGCACTGCCATCTCCGCATCAATATTATGAGGTGGTTGAAGATTCTGGTGTTCCTTATCATTCTTAGTTCTGTATGCCATAGCTAAATAAGTATTTCCTATTGTTTGTCCTGCAAGCGCGCCATAATCATCTGCATGTCTTTCCAGACATCTGCTTTATATGCGGGAAACCGCAGCAACGCCGCTGGATGATATGTAACTAACATTGGAACGCCTTCAATTTTGTGCCATTCCCCTCGAAGCCGCCCCAGAGGCTTCTTTGTATCCAGAAGTGCCTGAGCAGCTATACGACCCAAAGCACACAACACCTTCGGCCTTATAAGTCGTATCTGTTCTTTAAGATAAGGGAAGCACTTCTCCATTTCATCCGGTTGCGGATCACGATTTCCCGGTGGTCGACACTTGAGGATATTAGAGATATAAACTTGTTCTCTTGACATTTCCATGGCTGCAAGGATTTTATCAAGAAGCTTTCCGGCTCTCCCAACAAACGGTTCGCCCCGTAGGTCCTCATCACGCCCCGGAGCCTCACCAACAAACATCAGTTCAGCATCCGAATTCCCCGCTCCATAAACAAAGTTAGTGCGTGACTCCGCAAGCGGACACAAGTGACATTCATTTATATCCTCTCTGTGCTGCTCGAGAGATTCATACTGAGGAAGGCCAAGCGTTGGTCCTGTACCAGCAAACATATCTACCACTTCCACCTCTGAATTAAATGTTGTCTCAGTTGGTGTTTCCATATCTGTCTCTGCTACTGTCAGAGTTTTTGAATCTACTATCATTCCCCCCAACCCAAGCTCCACCTGAGCCTTCAAAGCGCGCTGTAGCATTTCATTTAAATTGCCAGATTCATCTTTCATTCACATTCCTGCCTGAAATAGTAGGTTAAAACATTTTACTGATAAGTTCAAGCATCTTGCGAGCAATTTCATCCTTTGAAGCAAGTGACCACTCAACTGGTTTGCGTCGCGGCGCAATGACAGTCACTCGGTTAGTATCAACCCCAAAGCCAGAATCGGGACTTGGTTGATTAAGAACAATAAAATCAAGATTCTTTTTCTTCAACTTCCTGCGAGCGTTAGCAATAGCATCATCAGTCTCGAGAGCAAACCCAACCACAACCTGTTCCTTCCGACGTGATGAAGTAATTTCTTTGAGGATGTCATCTGTAGGTTCCAGTTCCAGAGTTAGATCACTGTTAGTTCGTTTGATTTTTGATGAATGAATTTTGTGCGGCCGGTAATCTGACGGCGCTGCCGCCATGATAAGGCAATCAGCATTTACGAAATTAGCTTTGACAGCCATTCTTAGATCGGCGGTGGATTCAATTGCAATTGTATTAATCCCTGCCGGAGCATTCAATGCTGTTGGCCCTGATATAAGAGTAACCTTTGCCCCCATAGCTCTTGCTTGTTCAGCTAAGGCAAATCCCATCTTTCCGGATGAGTGATTCGAGATAAATCTTATAGGGTCAATTGCCTCAAGTGTGGGACCCGCAGTGATTATTATCGACTTACCTTCAAGCTCTTTTTTTTTTGACGTTCTTTTGAAATACGAGTTTATAAATTCAAAAATTGCTTCCGGCTCCGTCATCCGCCCCACCCCTATTTGGTCGCAAGCCATTTCACCTTCCTCCGGACCAACTACAAGATAACCAATATCCGTAAGAGTCTTGAAATTTCGTTGGGTTATCGGATTGGTCCACATATTGGGATTCATAGCAGGGGCTATCAACACTTGTTTCGAGGTCGCACACATAATTGTTGATAAAAGATCATCGCAGATGCCAGAGGCCACCTTGCCCAAAAAATTAGCAGTTGTCGGAGCTATTACGACCAAATCAGGCCACTGAGCTAAATCAATGTGGCGTGTCCCAACTAACTCCTTAGACTCAAACATCTCGACAGCAACTGGATGGCCTGAAACTGTTTCTAATGTTAAAGGTGTGATGAATTCAGTGGCTGCGCGAGTCATTACTACACGCACTAAAACATTATGCTTCCGAAGCGCACGAATCAGATAAGGCACTTTGTAACAGGCAATACCACCTGTAAGGCCAATTAGGATTTTTCTTTCTTTGAGAAACATCAACCCTCAATTGACTATCATTGATTGAACATCGGAAGCATCAATCATTTCTAGAAGGTCTAGATCGGCCAAATTTTCAAGAACCACAGAAGAAGCAATCAGCTTAAGTTGCTCAAGGTTGACAGCTCGTGGTCCAAATACGGCTACACGCTCCAACACCAATTCCATTTGCTCACTATCAATAAGCGACAAATTTGCCAGCTTAAGAAGAAAACCATAAGCTTCTGGAGACAATTGAATACGCTCAGTCTGAGTAAGCACACGCACTGAAAATCCATTGGCTGGGAACTTGGAAAAATATCGCTCCGGTGCATTGTCAAACCGGTGCATCAGCCATGAGTAAGCTGACGCAATCTCCTCCTCGGAATACCCTTCAGCCTCCAAAGTCGTAGAAACTTCATCAGAGCTCACAAGAGCAACATTGTTCCCTTGTATAAAATCTATTAAAACAACAACTATTTCCAGTACTCGATTACGCATATTGTCCTAACCTTCTATTTGCACATTCAAAAGAAAAGATAATACAGCCAAACATTCGATGCAAGCAAGTATTTACATCGAAAGTGGAAAACGAAGTTATCAAGATAGAAACCGGTCATCGGCATTATGGTCTTTGGCCTTCCGAACCTTATCCTCCAACCACCCAATCCGAATATCCGTTACATCCTCAAATGGTGGTATATACGGCTTGATGTCCAAAAGAGGGGTGCCTTCAACCATATCAACATTCGTAATATGAAGCACACCATTTTCTATTTTGTCTAATCGGACTACTGACAGGCCGATCGGGCATGGCCGGCGTGGCGCACGAGTAGCAAACACTCCGCGCTGTTTATTATCGAGAAAAGGGGTTACTGTCAATTTGAATTCTTTAGACAAATGCATGAGATACAGTAAGATAATATGTGAAAAGCCATCCAAATCAGCCAGACCTTCCGTGAATTCCGGTAACAGCTCTATTGTTCCATGTATTCTTTTTGAATGTTTTGGTTGAATAGGAGTGCCTTTCGGTTCCTTGAAGGGTGAATGAATAACCCCGATTGGTGTAAGCGTTATCTGTTCCATAGTTTTACAAGATAGGCTTCATAATCGATATTGCCAAGTCATACGTATATTCTAACATACACAAATTGACTCAGAGAAAATGTGACCAAAAGTAAACAAAAAATACGTAAGGCAAGAGA
This sequence comes from Candidatus Zixiibacteriota bacterium, assembly GCA_034659895.1. GTDB lineage: Bacteria > Zixibacteria > MSB-5A5 > GN15 > FEB-12 > B120-G9. The sequence continues at coordinate 1,370 of JAYEIF010000035.1, read as the reverse complement.
CAGCACCCACTTAGTGTATAAATAAATTTACATCAGTTACAGCACTCTCAGAAAAATTATGCAATTTTGCTCTCAAAAATCGAGCCAGCGTAAATTATCAGCACCTTGATCTGAAAGAAAATGATAGTGGAGATGGTCAATTTCCTGACAATAACCATTATTGATAACGACTCGAAAATGATTAGTTAGATTTAGCTTTTCAGCAATCATTTTTACTTTGCTGTCCAGCATGGTCAGTATTTCCGGGGCAGTCTCATAAAAATTTAACGATACTTTTTTGGGAATAATAAGCAAGTGAACCACCGCCTGCGGATTATGATCAGCTATCACAATTACTTCCTCGTCCTCATGGAAAATTTTGGCCGGTAATTCTCGCCTTATTATACGCTCGAAAATAGTAGACATAAAATTATCATAAGGAATAGAATCAACCAAGGCAATTCAAATTCTAAAGTTCTGCTCCTTTGGCCGCAGGAATTTCATCTAAATCATATTTTTGACTGACCCCCTTGCCAACAACTAAAGATAGTATTACATTTAGATATGTATTAGTATGTGTAAAGAAGAATAAACTATGTAAATATAGGAGGCATAGCCTCATGTCCGGTCATTCAAAATGGGCAACAATCAAGAGAAAAAAAGGTAAAGCTGATGCTGAACGCGGTCGAGTTTTTACTCAGCATATTAAGGAAATAACTATTGCGGCTCGTGAAGGCGGCGGAGATCCTGAAGGAAATCCTCGACTGAGAACAGCTATTGCTTCAGCCAAGGGATCCAACATGCCCAACGACAATATCAAGCGAGCTATCCTTAAAGGAACTGGCGATTTGCCGGGGGTAGTTTATGAATCCTTAGTGTACGAAGGCTATGGCCCCGGTGGAGTAGCTTTGTATATGGAAGTAATGACCGACAACAAAAACCGCACTGTATCTGATATTCGCCATCACTTAGTAAAATATGGCGGTAAACTTGGTTCCAATGGCTGTGTGGGTTGGATGTTCCACAAAAAGGGAATAATCACGGTTGATACGGATGCTTCTGATGAAGATACCCTGATGGAAATCGCTATGGACAACGGAGCTGAGGATCTATTGACTGAATCTGGATCATTTGAAATCATCATTCCTCCTGATGAGATTGACAATGTCCGCCAGGCATTGGAAGCCAAAGATATTCCCTTAATCAGCGCCGAGGTTACAATGCAATCAGAGAATTCAGTTAAGCTGGAAAAAGAAAACGAGGCTTCATCAATGCTCAAATTATACGAACTACTGGAAGAGCACGACGATGTCCAGAAAATTTACACAAACTTCGATATTGATGAATCCCTGCTGGAGAAACTGACCTGAGGAACGAGCAATATTATCAGT
>JAYEIF010000034.1:0-5250 GCA_034659895.1 Candidatus Zixiibacteriota bacterium | reverse complement strand
AGCCTTTTAAGCTATTTACAACAAAACCCTTTCACTTGAAACAATACAAAACATGCTTATCTATTTATGAACAAAGAACTTACCCGCCTGTCGAGCGGACAGGTACTTTATTCAGCAGACCCTAACTAAAAACCCTAAACAGTAATTTGAATCTGGCTGCTATCTGAAAAAGTGAAAAAAATCCTTGCCTGACCATTTATTTGGTGTATTGTTCCAATTAGAGATAACTGTTCCGTTGGGGGTGGCGTAAAACACCGCCTGAGAATATACCCCCTTGACCTGATCCGGATAATACCGGCGTAGGAAAACGGAGATGTTGACCGCATCCCCTTGTGTCATAATTGACACTCCTCTCGATTCAGGACGGAATCTTGCAAAACATTAACGTTTAATGCGAGGTTGCTGTCATGAAAGCTTTTTTCACCCTGCTGATCCTTCTGGTTTGGTTTGTATTCTCCGCTGATGCGGAGACAATCACCGGAAGAATCACAAACTCAGAAGGCGAGCCCCTTGTCGGGGTCTCGATTTCGACTAATGTTTCCGATGTGGGGACATTATCTGATACCAAAGGAAGTTTTTTGCTCGATTTCAAAGAAGATGTCGAGCGTGTTACTTTCTCATCGGTTGGTTACAAGTTGTGTCAATTCAGTAGTGACAAAGTTCCAGCTATAGTGATACTTGAACGTAAATACTATAAGCAGGATTCTATCGTAGTTACTGCTAATCGGGCTGAGGTTGGTATAACGCCCATAGCGTTTGAAAATCTGACTAAGGAAGATATTGAGCGCGATTATACAGTCGGCGAATTTCCCCTCCTGCTAAAAACAACTCCTAACTTGTTCACCTATTCTGAGGCTGGTTCGGTGCTGGGATATTCCTCTATGCGGATTCGTGGATTTGATGACAAACGCATTGCTACCTACATTAATGGTGTCCCGCTTAATGATCCGGAAGAGCATGCAACATATTTTGTAGATTTGCCTGATTTTGCGGCCAATATCACCGACATCCAGATCCAGCGCGGAGTAGGAAACTCACTATACGGCGATGCTTCATTTGGTGGTACAATCAATATTGTAACTACTGGCTTCAATCGTAAACGTCAGGTTACTCTCACGACCGGATACGGAGAATATTCATCAAATGGTGAGTATGTCAGCGATATTTATAAACAGAGTATAGAGTATTCATCGGGTTTAGTCGATGGGAGCTGGCTGTTTGGAGGACGTTTTTCAAAGCAGAAGTCGGGTGGCTATCGTTACAATAGCTGGTACGAAGGCTGGTCTTACTACTTTTCGGTGGCGCGTCTGGATCCACACATGACTACAGAGTTACACATATATGGCGGACCGATTCGGACTCATTTAGCTTACTACGGTGTAGGACGCGAATCGCTGAAAGATGACCGCAGGGTCAATCCGGGAATAGTGGGTTGGGATGACTTAACATACAGCAATGCTACCGACAATTTCAACCAACCTCACTATCAACTACACAATCGGTATAAGATTAGCGACAAAATTACTCTAAGAAATACATTATATTATATTCGCGGTAAAGGTTATTATGAGCAGTTTAAGTTGGGTCGGAAATATGAGGAATATAATATCGATACGTCTGTTACTGGTGGGGAAGAGTATGGAGACATAGTTCCACAGAAGTGGGTTAAGAAAAATCAGTACGGCTGGAATCCGCGAATTGATATAGAGCATAAACATGGGACGCATTCATTGGGTGGATCGTTTTATATGTTTAATTCCGAGCATTGGGGACAAGTAGTTTGGGGAGAAAACCTCAACAGTACTATTAAACCACATCATAAGTACTATAGCCACAAGGGCGAGAAGAAAGTTGCTTCATTCTTTGCACAAGAATATTACCGGTTGACTAACCGGTTATCAACTCAATTGACTGCTCAGGTAAGGTACGACAACTATTCTTTGAATCAGGATAGGGTTGGAATGTTTTTAGGACATTCTTTTGATGTTGACTGGTTATTCTTTTCGCCACGTTTAGGTTTGACATATAAAATTGATAATCACACTGATATTTATGCTAATGCGGCTGTGTCATCGCGAACGCCTAACGATGACGATATCTATGATGCCAATGATCCTGATAAGTTCCCTTCATTGGAAGTACTTGATTCGACAGTTACTAATCAAGGGAATATCGTTTACTCGTTTGGTGATCCAACAGCCGATCCAGAGAGGTTGTACGATTTTGAATTTGGGGGACACTATCAGAGAGAACAATATTCGTTCGGGGTTAACTTGTTTTTTATGGATTTTCAGAATGAGATAGTCGAATATGCCGGCTATCACGAAGGACGCGAAGCGACCATCAATATAAATGGTTCGTATCATTCCGGTGTGGAGTTAAGCGGTGTTGTAAAACCAATTGACGAGTTAACTCTCAGTGGAAACTTCTCATATAATTACAACCGAATAAAGGATTATCTTGATACTTTTGAGGTAGATATAGATACTTCTGCAACTGTTGATGAATACTATACAGTAAACTACGAAAATAAAAAACTGCCTAATTTCCCCGAGTATCTTGGAAACCTGACGGTGGATTACCAGAAGGATTGGTTGAGAATGGCTTTTCAGGGACAATTCCTCGGACGGCAGTATGCAGATCTATGGAATCTTGAGGAATTATCAATAGACCCGATATTTGTAGCATCGTTATCAGCCTCGGTTAGCGTTGATGCTTTTTTAGGAATTGGTAACCTTACATTGACTGGAAAGATAGACAATATATTTGATAAAAAATACGAATCAATTGCATCATGGGCAGAAAACTGGGCTTCGCGCGATATTAATCAAAGTCAGACTGAAATAGGAGGTTGGGCAGCCTATTTTGTAGCGCCGGAGAAATCGTATTATGGGCAAATAAAGATGGAGATGTTTTAGGAAAGCGAGATCGTATGATATGCGAGCTGTGGGCAGACTCTCCTCATCTGCTCACAGCTTTGCTTTTATGCGAAAGGAATGGACTTCTTCTGAACACGGAATACAATATTTGATACATGCACATCGTTGATTACATACTGATTGTCCTTTACCTCGCTGGTTTACTCTATATCGGAGTATTCAGACACCATCGAGACAAATCCGCAAGTGATTTAATTGTGGGGGGAAGGATGCTCACTTTGCCAGCCTTTGTGGCAAGTCTGGTTTCAACTTGGTATGGCGGTATTCTGGGAGTGGGGGAGTACAGTTTCAAATACGGATTATCCAACTGGCTCGTTTTTGGGTTGCCGTATTATCTGGCGGCGTTGTTGTTTGCGTTATTCCTTGCAAAAAAAGCTCGTCAGTCCAAATTGTTGACTATACCCGATCGTCTTGCCCAAATATATGACACAAAAACGGCTGTAGCTGGATCGGTGGTTATTTATTTGATGACTATCCCTGCAGCATATATCCTCATGTTAGGTGTATTGGGTGAGTTTCTTTTTGGCTGGCCGTTCTGGGTTGGTGTGCTATTAGGAACAATTTTCTCTGTAGTCTATGTATTTGCGGGCGGTTTTCGAGCAGTGGTAAGGACGGACTTGCTGCAGTTTGGGTTGATGTTTGCTGGTTTCAGCATTCTGCTAATCACTTTAGTCAGTAACTTTGGCGGTCTTTCCTTTCTCAAGGCAAATGTCCCTGCTACGCACTTAACCTGGCATGGCGGCAATTCCGGCTGGTATATTGCTATCTGGTATGTTATCGCACTTGCAACTCTGATAGAACCGGCGTTTTACCAGCGTTGCTATGCGGCTCGCACAGCCAATACTGCTCGGACTGGCATATTCATCTCTATTGCATGTTGGGCGTTTTTTGATTTTATGACTACTTCTTGTGGTTTGTACGCTCGTGCATTATTACCGAACCTGTCCGATCCATTGGGATCGTATCCAGCTTTGGCTTTGTTGGTTCTGCCTGCTGGGCTGATGGGAATCTTTGCCCTATCGTTGTTGTCAACGGTGATGTCAACAGTCGACTCGTATTCTTTTATTGCAGCTTCGACCTTTGGTAATGACATCATTGGACGTATTCGAAAATTATCCGACAGAGGAATCATAATATATACCCAATTGGGATTGCTTATCTCCGCACTACTGGCGATTGTGGTGGCGGTTTTCTTCCGTTCAGCAGTCGATATCTGGCATGCTTTTGGATCAATCGGTACTCCTGCGTTGTTGATACCTGTTTTCTTTTCGTTTGTAGGAAGACGACGATTGCCACCGGGGTGGGCTTTCACATCTATTTTACTTAGCGGAGGGCTTTCGGCTCTTTGGCTTGGAGCAAAGTATTTTCGAGTGGATGGTTCCTACTGGTTTGGTGTAGAGCCAATCTTTCCGGGGTTAGTTCTTTCGATAGTGTTATTTGTCACTTTCTCTACTCTGCAATCTGAAAGTCGCTTGCGTAAAAAGTGATAATACATTACCATAATTCTATTATGAGTGAACCGTTGTATATGTCGAGACAAGGTGTTCACAAACTTGAGGAGGAATTCAAACATCTCAAGTTTAAGGAACGGCCAAAGATTGTGGCTGAGATAAAACGCACTATGGAAATGGGTGATTTATCTGAGAATGCTGAATATCATGCGGCTAAGGAAGCCCAGACCCATATCGAGAGAAAAATCGCTGATTTGGAATTCAAGCTGTCACAGGTACAGATAATTGACGCCGATGCAATTCCATCGGATAAGGTTTATCTTTTTGCAAAAGTGTTAGTGGAAGACACAAGTGATAGCGAAAAAATAGAATATACCATAGCTCCGCCAGATGAGACCGATATAGACAATGACGTAATTTCAGTTAAGTCACCTATTGGAATGGCACTGCTTGGAAAAGCCGAGGGTGACTTGGTTCAAGTCGATGTTCCTGTTGGTATAATCGAATACAAAATCCTCAAGATTTCCAGAGATTAGTAGCTAAACTAACTGTCGATTCCCAAAATCTCAAGAAAATCTGAAGGGAATGTTTCATCTTCGTCAAAACGTGGATCAATGGAATCGTATGTGGGTAAATAGGGTCTGTTGAATAATTAGTTATTATGTACCACAATCTCCCCGCCTTTGGCGGGCGCGTAGCGGGCGGCCTTGTGTCGCCCGTTTCTATACACACAGCGGAGACAAGCCCGCTGCTACGCGAGCTGAAAGTGCGCCGTGGCGTGTAGAATGTTTATCAAGTGCAAGCCTTTTAAGCTATTTACAACAAAACCCTTTCACTTGAAACAATACAAAACATGCTTA
>JAYEIF010000033.1:0-5265 GCA_034659895.1 Candidatus Zixiibacteriota bacterium | reverse complement strand
CCATCTCCGTTAAAATTAGCCGAGATAACAGAGGCAGGTCCATCTCCAACGGAATAGTTGACCGCTGTCCCAAACATTGGATCATCCGCAAAAGCGCTTGTAGCCAATAGCATCATTAGCAAAGCGGATAATGTAAACATAAAAGCATTACGTCTCATTGTTTACTCCTAATTAATTTTTTAGTTATAATTTCTATATATATAAAATAAAAGATTCGAAAAAATACCTCCTTTCTATACCTAATATATATTAATTTTATAAAAACCTTCTTGAATTGTCAAGCATTATTCCCGTTTCCTGTGTGCTTTCACACTATCAATCAAATTATGCAAAAAGGGAGATTGTCAGGACCGCAAGGGTCCTGATTTGCCAATTTGATGCTCTAAATAATCCTACGCAAGAGGTGAGTTATCCAGCCGGATTTAGCAAAATTGGCTCTAAGTGCCAGTTGCTAAATGTTTTCCAGTGAATTTCCGATAATAGGTTGAGTCTGATGGCAGGAAACATAAAATAGCATTTTTTTGTTATCATATATTGACATTGCTGAAAAATGTTATATAATTGTAAGCTGTTTAAGTTAGAATACTAATTGATTAAGGTTGGTTAATGAAGACATTTATACCTAAGGTTGATATAAACAACCGCAAATGGTGGGTGGTTGATCTGAATGATGTTGTCCTCGGACGAGCTGCTGTCAAAGTGGCTGACATTCTCAGGGGAAAAAATAAACCCATATTCACGCCTCATCTTGACACCGGTGATCATGTTGTTATTGTCAATGCCCGAAATATCAGGGTAACTGGCAGAAACAAACCCGCTCAAATGAAGTATTATCGATATTCCGGCTATCCGGGCGGGTTAACTGAAACCACATTTGCTAAGATGATGCAGAAAAAACCCGATGAAGTGTTTCGGATGTCAGTTAAACGTATGCTTCCTAAAAACAGATTGGGGCGTAAGATGTTAAAAAAGCTCCATGTATATGCCGATGCGGAACACCCACACAAAGCTCAGAAACCTGAAACATTGAATATAAGGTAACCAATAAAGACAATTTATGAAAAATGAGGTTTATGCTTCTACAGGACGGAGGAAATCGTCTGTTGCCCGAGCTATAATGGTTAAAGGTGATGGGGACTTCACTATTAACGGTAAGGATATGAAAAACTATCTGACCCGTGACCCGCTTGTTGCACATGCCAAAGGCTCGTTAATTGCTACGGAAATGGCCGACAAGGTATCAGTATCTTGCACAACCCAGGGAGGCGGTCTCTCTGGACAGGCAGGCGCTGTCCGTCTTGCAGTGGCTCGCGCATTATTGTTAATGGATCCTGGATTGCGAGCTACCCTTCGCAAGGGCGGTTTTCTTACTCGCGATGCCCGTGAAGTCGAACGCAAAAAGTACGGTCAGCCTAAAGCACGTAAACGATTCCAGTACTCAAAACGTTAAGGCGAGTACATTTATCTCTGCTTTGCAGAGAAATAAACAGTCCCGATTGACCGGAGCGGAGGTCCCTGATTAGTGTTTTTTGGGTCCTCTTCGGAATGATGTCGGGGTGAAGAATAACCATTTATTTTAGAGGAAACGTATGGCTACTCCCCAGTTAAAAGAATTGCTTGAAGCTGGTGTTCATTTCGGTCACCAGACACGTCGTTGGAATCCTAAGATGAAGCCGTTTATATTCGCGGCAAGAAACGGTATTTACATTATTGATCTTCAGAAAACAGTAAATGCCCTCAATCAGGCTAAAGCCAAGATAAAAGAAACTGTCGGGCGCGGGCGGGCAATTCTGTTCATTGGCACAAAGAAACAAGCCAAAGAAGTTATTAAAGAAGAAGCCGTTCGTTGTGGTGGTTTCTATGTCATTGAACGATGGCTGGGCGGAATGCTTACCAACTTCAACACGATTAAGAATTCAGTAAAAAAACTCAAAGACATTGAGAAAATGCGCGTCGACGGCACTCTTGGGAAGTTTACCAAGAAAGAGCGCGCCCAATATGAAAATGAAGCTACGAAATTACAGAATGTTCTCGGCGGCATCAAAGAAATGAATCATTTACCAGGCTTAGTCGTAGTTGTCGATGCCCGTAAAGAGAAGATTGCTGTGGCGGAAGCTTCTCGTCTTGGAATTCCAATCATTGGAATTATTGATACAAATGCCGATCCTGACCCGATTGATTTCCCTATAGCCGCTAATGATGATGCAATAAAGTCAATTCGTATTCTTGTTCATTCTCTGGTAGATGCGGCAGTGGAGGAACGGAGTATGTTGCCGTTGGAAGATAGTGATTCTACTGAACCAACAAAAGAAATACCGCAGCCGCATGACACACAAAGTCCAACTGAAACTAAGCCACAGAGCAACAAGCAAGAAAAGAGGTAGATTTAAATGGCTATAAATGCAAAGCAGGTCAAAGAACTCCGTGAGAAAACCGGAGCTGGTATGATGAACTGCAAAAAAGCTCTAACTGAGGTTGACGGTGATTTTGAGAAAGCTGTCATCTATCTTCGAGAACAGGGAGTCTCAAGCGCAGCCAAGAAAGAGGGTCGTTCTACTGCTGAAGGTTTAATTGCTACCTACGTTCATACTGGCGACAAGCTGGCTGTTATGGTCGAAATTAACTGCGAGACCGATTTTGTTGCACGCACCGATGAGTTCCGAGGTTTTGCTCGCGATGTAGCGATGCACATTGCGGCATCGTCACCACTTTGTGTGAACCGTGAAGAACTGGATCAGGATACTATCGAGAAGGAACGCGAAGTCTATCGTCAGCAGGCTATTAATGACGGGAAACCAGAGAAAATTGTCGATAAAATTGTCAATGGTCGAATCGAGAAGTATTATAGTGAAGTAGTTCTGATGGAACAGCCTTTTGTGAAAGACAGCGACAAAATCGTTCAAGATTTTGTCAATGGAACGATTGCATCGCTGGGAGAGAATATTCGTATTGCGCGGTTTACCCGCTACCGACTTGGTGAATAGCATGGAAACCGAGGACAACAGTCCATCGTATAAACGCGTTCTTATCAAAATATCCGGTGAGGCGTTGATGGGTCCGAATGAATTTGGCATCCACACACCTACTGTAAAATCTATCTGTAACGAAATTAAATCCGTCAAGGACTTAGGGGTCGAATTGGCTATAGTGGTTGGCGGTGGCAATATCTTCCGCGGTCTTGATACAGCAGGGCGTGATATGGACCGTGTTACAGCCGACAATATGGGCATGCTGGCCACTGTTATCAATTCGCTGGCAATTATGGACACCCTTGAGCAGATGGGTGTCTTCACCAGAGTTATGTCCGCCGTAAAGTTGGAAAGTTTTGCCGAGCCTTATATCCGTCGGCGAGCTGTTAGACACATGGAAAAGGGGCGTTTGGTTGTCTTTGCCGCTGGTACCGGAAACCCGTACTTTAGCACCGATACCGCTGCAGCTCTCAGGGCTATGGAAGTTGACGCTGAAGTACTCATCAAGGCAACTAATGTAGATGGCGTTTACTCAGCAGATCCAAAGACGAATGCCGATGCCGAATTTTATCATAAATTAACATATATGGATATATTGACAAGGGAATTGAAAGTCATTGATTCGACTGCTGTCTCGCTTCTAAAGGATAACAATATCCCTCTGCGAGTGGTATCTCTTAGTCAGCCCAACACACTCAGGCGTGTCGTGCTGGGCGAGGATGTTGGGACGTTGGTTAGAGCAACCTATTAATATAGGAGGTTTGTCATGTTGGACAAATTGCATAAGGAAACTAATGACCGAATGAACAAGACCCTGGAATCGATAATCAGGGAGTTTAGTGCGGTTCGAACTGGCAAAGCTACACCACAGCTATTGGATTCGGTAGTGGTGGAAGCATACGGAACACAAATGCCGCTAAATCAGGTGGGATCTATAAGCACACCGGAACCGCGTTTGCTTGTAGTACAGGTGTTTGATAAATCCACAATAGGAAATGTGGTCAAAGGTATTCAGAAGGCAGACCTTGGGCTTAATCCGCAACCGGATGGTCAGATAGTGCGTATTCCTATTCCAGCGTTAAATGAAGAACGACGCCTGTCTCTTGTCAAACAATGTAAGAATATAGCAGAAGAAAGCCGTGTTGCACTTCGAAATATCCGCCGCGATGCCAATGATGAGACAAAGAAACTGGAAAAGGAAAAGCAGATATCCGAGGATCAGCAGCATGATGCTTTGGATAAAATACAAAAACTCACCGATGAGCACATAAAGAAAGTCGATGAACTTCTCGCTGCAAAAGAAAAAGAGGTGATGGAGGTATAGAGAGCGACTTCCGGTATTGTTGTTATACCAGCCCAAAGCTGTTATATTGAACCTGCTATGAGCAGTATAAGATATATCTGGAAGTTTTCCATTGTTGTTTTTCTTCTTTTGTGTGGCGCAGTTAATTTGTATGGTCAAGAACTGCAGTCCAATCCAATACTTAACTTCTATTGCGAGAAAGCGCAATCTGTCTGTCAAACATTAAGCCCATTTGAAAATGGCGCAACTTTCTCATTTTTGGCTCAATCATATTTGACAGAACTTGCACATGGTGGAAAAGAAACCATTACCGACTCGTCGATTGTGCGATACTATTTTTCGTTCGGCAATGTGGATTCACAGAAGGTTATTTTATCTACATCCTCCAATCTGAACGAAATCGACTTTCACTATCCAAATTTGTTTGAGCATAACTACGATTTTAGTTTCTTCCCAAACGATATAGGTAATGAGACTCTCGCTATTGACATCGATTGTGATACCGCAATAAATTTACAGCCTGTCGGCATAGCTATAATCGATCGCAATCGGTATTATCTTCGTCAGCTCTTTTTGTACTACCCAGATAATGACAAATATAAACGCTATTCGAAATGGATTAGTTTTGGCTTCTATAATGGTCTGATTTTTCCCGATACAGTACGTTTGACATACTCCAAAGCGGGGATATTTTCCACAGAGCATTACCGACTTGAGACAGTTGTGGACAGTCTATCTGTTTCACGGTAAACACAACTGAGTTAAAAATATTCCTTTATCAGACTTTTCATGAGATAACTCGAATAGAGAGAAAAAACTATCGAAAAAATGCTATTGACAATACAGTGTTGTAATATGTTAGGGCTTGCTGAATAATTAGTTATTATGTACCACAATCTCCCCGCCTTTGGCGGGCGCGCCCGCCTGTCAAGCGGACAGGTAGCGGGCGGCCTTGTGCTGACGTGCCTGTCGGCGCACAGGAAGTGCGCCGTG
>JAYEIF010000032.1:0-5316 GCA_034659895.1 Candidatus Zixiibacteriota bacterium | reverse complement strand
CGCCCTACGAAACTAAAATTATCCCTGCATCCTTCGACTCCGCTCAGGATGAATTGTATTGTAAAATTGCTTGTCAACCTGACGTTTCTACAATCAAATAGCGGAACCGTTGCCCGCCTCGGCGGACCGCCCTATGAAACTCTATCCAACAAATTCTATTTAGACAATTCCTTGATCTTTGCTTCCGCCTCAGCCTTTTTTGTGACATCGCCGACTTCATTATACAGGGCTACAAGATTCTCCCATATTTGAACCCTATCGGGCTTCAGCCGCACAACGTTCTCGTAAGCTCTGATAGCGCCTTTGTATGATTTCAATTGAAGATGATAGTCTCCTAACGAAGTCCAGTTTTCAACGTTATCAGGATCGAGTTCAGCAACTTTTTCACTTCCCTCAACGGCGCTCTTGAAATCCTCAATAAGAGCGCTGACAAATGAATACTGCTCTGCGATGGACTTATTGTCCGGTTGAAGCTGAAATGCCTGCTTAAAGTATACCTGAGCTGAATCAAAAGCTTCAGTACGGTTTGCATCCCATTTTTTAGCTTCCTCGGTATCATCAATTGATCGGTAATGTTTAGCTGAATCAGAGATATTCTGAGCTTTTATCAGGAAGTATCTGCCGGAATAGGATAAAGCGTCTATGTTATCAGGGTTTACTTTGAGTATCTTTCGATAGACAGCCATAGCAGAGTCAAGAATCCCAGAATTGTTATAGCAGATTGACAGGTTCATCAAACTGCCTTCGTCTGATGGGTTGGCTTCGCAATGTTCCACGAAAAACGGAATAGCACTTTCATAGTCGTTCTGTTTGATATAGTTGTAAGCAATCGGCAAGAGCAGAGGAGAACGGTCTTCGGCTTTCTCCAGTCCTTTGAACATCCATTCCGCCGCTTTTTCGAAATTTCCTTTGTATTCATAAGCATTACCGATAGCGATATATGGCCGATAATCAGCAGGGTCTATGAGAATAGCCAAGGTCATGTTACCCTTGACAGAATCGATATTTGCCTGAATGCTGTTTTCGATATAATCCAGATAGGAGGAGTCAGTTTCATTTTCGAGATCTTTAACTAATTGTCCGATTTTGTTAAGTTGCTCCACGCCAAGATTATAAAACTGGCGCCAGTAGTTAACTTTTGTAGAGTCGGCAAGTGTCAGGTATTCATCACAATCATCGCGATAATTTTCATCTATATCCTCATTTTCACAACACATCCTTAGTGAATCCACATAGGAAACAAACTTTTCTACAAACGGTTTCTTTTTTTCAGTACCAGATTTAGAATCGATAATGTCAACATAGACCTGCGATGTCCGCGACAGACCCTCGGCATGTGGTCCATACACTTGAGCAAGTGTGTCCAGAAGCGCCAGTGCTTCCTCGAATCGACCGCCAACTATTGCAATCTTGGCGCCGGATATATATGCACCAACGTTTTTCTTCCTTCTCCCCGCTTCTGCCTGTCCAGCCACCATTAACCCTGCCAAAATCAAAATTATTGCTATACGCATTCGTTTCATATTAACCTCCACTTCGTTCAGACCACTTTACTCATTTTGTGGAAAATGTATAGTCCGCAAGAGACATTGTCAACTATCGTTATGTTATCTTCGTGTAATTCTAATCTTAAACTTCACTACAACAGTTTCATCAGCTCCAATATTGACATCAAACTGAAGCGTCTGAGCGTCCTTGACAGTATAAGGATGATCGGATTCAATAACTTCCCAAATGCCCCTGATTTTTTTCTCAATTTTCACTGTGGCAGGAGTTTCTTTTCGATTTCGAAGTTCAATTTCATAGGTTCTATCTTCTACCTTGCTGGATATCTTATCACGCTGCATTTGCCGTTCTTCAGCAGCAATATCAAAAGCATAACCAACCTTAATGTTAAGTTCTTCATTACGTGGAGTATGGTCTATACGATCTTCCCCCAATAAAATCATGGAACCATCATCATCAGCTTTGAACAACCGCACACGACCTGACGGAAGCGGCATTCCCAAACCAGCAGCGGCTGAATTGGTGAAATTGATAGCAACTTCAACCTTTTTGGGGTTTCTATCAGGGCGATAGATAAACTTTTTCTCTACCGTAGTTGATGCAGGCTCAAAAAGCGATATTTGCTTAATCTCTTTGTCAGCTACTGTGGCTTTTCTTGGTAGAGTGTAAAGGTGATATTCAAAAAACGCCTTCTCTTCAAAACCAGCCTTGGAAGGGGCTGCCATAGTCATCATATTCTTTTCAATTCCACGTCCTCGTTCGGGATGAGCGCGGTGTATATCACCAGCCACAAGTTTAAGGGTAGCGTCTTTGTAAGTTTTACCGGAGTTGTTGGTGATTGAAGACCATCCGGATAAATCAAGGTTATCCTCATTCTCTGACAGCACACCAACATATTCCGCCGACCATTCTAAGCCGGAAGTTTGGTATCCAACCCTGCAATCCAATGGTCCGCTGTGATCGCTGCTGTAGCGCCAGAACAGAGTAGGGCGAGTAATAAGACCATCCGGCAGTTCAGGGAAATTCACCTCGGTGATATTAGCCAATTGGACAATTTTGATGCCCCCTGATTTTTCTTTAAGCGTGACAGCTCCACTATTGTAAGCCAGAAGGTTTCCAGAATACAATTTGCCCTCTTTGTCAATAAGTTCGATTTCCTTATCAACATACCGTGAGTAGATTTTCTCCGGACTAACCAGGTCATAAGCATAATTCTGTTCCAGAATAGCCACTCTTCCGCTCTTATCGATAACATTGAAAATAACCGAGCTGGCATCAATGGCTGAAGGCACATCTGTAAAATCCAGTTGGCCTATGCCTTTGTTAAAATCGAGCGTACGAGTTTCGCTTACGACTCCAAGATTGGAGTTGTAAACTGTTACCGCCACTTCATCGGCGACAAGTATCGCCGGTAACAGCAACAAGCTGAGAATAAGCGTTGTTCGTTTCATAATCTTTCTCCATCTGTTATACACAACCGACCATCGATTTGTCGGCTATTATCATTTATAATAATTCTAACCAATTATACAAGCAAAGTAACCGTTATAATTCTACTACAACTATATCTGATAATTTCTTCCAAGAAAAAAAGCAACTTAAACCGGTTCAAATGTTGAGATAATCTCATCCAGCCGACTTTTAATCTCAGTAGTGGCGGGTTTAAGCTCTTCGCTGGTAAATATCCCTTTATCTGGCTTAACTCGTTGATATATCTGCAGATACAGCCCGTAAATAATTTCTAAGCTCAATTGGTAGCGGGGAGTCAGAAATGGCAGTGATTTATCAAGGTTGGCGCGAGCTAGACGGCGATAGTATTCCGCTATCTGATGATAACGAGCCATCAAATGTCGAAACCTATCATCGATCCGACTACCGTTGGCAATTTGAACAAGTTCAACTCGGCTTATTCCTTCGTCCTTCAACATATTATCTGCTATGTAGTTAAGGCCATCTTGCTGGTCTTTCTGGAAATCTCTAATTATGTGAACAAGGTAAGAAAACAATGCCAGCGGCCGGGCGGCATTGCGGATGTCATAAAGTGGTAGAGTACAATTTCCCTTATCTATCTTTACTCCACAGAGATGCATGAAAATCGAGGCGGGCGCTATTGCCGCTCCTTCGCAGTAACGAAAGAAAACTATCAGAGAAGAAAAACCATCATGATAAATATCATATTCCATCGCTCGAGCCAGCCGTTCCCATGGCCAGAGGGGGATTTTGTATTTATCAATAATTGTAAGCAATTGTTTCTCAAATTCATTGGCGGGGGCGCTTCGATGTAACCTGACTAACCAGTCATCAATTATACCCGCGAGCGACAGTTGTTCTTGAGACGACATTTTAGCTCCGGCAATTTTTTGGTCATCTACCAAGTCGTCAAGAACTCGCATTGAACGATAGCAAATCCTGAATGCCTCATATCGGTCATTTTCCCAAAAACGAGCGGCGATATCAAGAATCGGATTAGTGAGAATCTCATCGAAATCAATATCCGGCGCAAAGTCGAGTTTTGTTGTTTTTTTTGCAGTCATTTTACTCCTGTTCAAGTATAACAAAAATAAGTGCTATTGAAAAATTATATTTTAACTACAGACATCATTTCTTACCATTACATTATGGGTAAGCGTTTGAAACTTTTAATGCTGACTCACAACTATCCTCGCTACAATGGGGATTTTGCTGGAGTCTTTATCTCTTTGCTGGCTAAAAATCTACCAGCGCACAATATCGAACCGGTAGTTTTAGCTCCGCATGATTCCGACGCCGCAGAGTTGGAAGAGGTTGACGGAGTAACAATTTACCGCTTCCGTTATGCCGACACCGATGAAGGAGAAGATATTGCCTATCGTGGTAATATGCACCAGCGTGTGCTAAAATCACCAAGTGGTATCTTTCGCTTCAAACACTTTTTGGATAGTTTCCGCAAAGCGGCGCTGGATATCATCGAAAAAGAGCAAATTCAGGTTGTCGCCGGACACTGGCTGGTGCCAGCCGGAATTGTGATGAAGACGATTAAAAAGAAAACATCGCTCCCAATGATACTGTCTTCACATGGAACTGATGTGAACCTGATGCGCAAGTATGATGGTGTGATATACAGGTACTTAAAGGGATTTTGTCGTAGTTTATATCGCTGGACAGTTGTTTCCAGTTATCTGCGCAAGACTATATTGGAAACCGATTCCAAATTAGAGCCAATTATGGAAATTTTGCCGTTACCACACGACGAGGAAATGTTTTATCGGGATAAAGCAATAAAACGAGATTCTAATCTTGTAGTGGCAGTAACGCGCTTTACCGAACAAAAACGAGTTGATTATCTTATCAAGGCGTTTGCATTGGTAATCGAGAAAAACCAGACAGCGCGACTTGAACTATATGGCGGCGGCCCGCTGGAAAATAAAATAAAAGATTTAATTGATAACTTTGGACTTCAAGATAGAGTAACAATTCATAATGCCGTTCCACAAGAGCAACTTCGCGAAATTTACAATCGGGCGGCGGTAGTTGTCCTCAACTCATATCAGGAAGGATTTGGATTGGCGCTGTCAGAGGCTATGATGTGCGAAGCGGCAGTGATTGGAACCGACAGCGGTGGAATCCCTGATATCATTACACACAATGAGACTGGCTTGCTTGTAGCAGTTGATAACAAGACAGTTCTGGCGGAATCTGTTATACGACTGCTTGGTGATGAAGGGCTTCGAACCGGCTTGGCTAAGGCTGGACACAATTATGCTCATCAGATTTATGCATCCGATCCCTTGTCCAGACGGTATGCTGAGATAGTTAAGGCAGCAGTGGACG
>JAYEIF010000031.1:0-5339 GCA_034659895.1 Candidatus Zixiibacteriota bacterium | reverse complement strand
CCCCCAAAAGAATTCTAAACAACAAACTCCCTCGACTGCTCCAACTGAAAAGTCTGATTATCGCAAGGACAAGATTGATAATGAAAAAAACAACAATGACCGCAATAGTGATTAAGTAGGGCTTGTTAAATAATTAGTTATTATGTACCACAATCTCCCCGCCTTTGGCGGGCGCGCCCGCCTGTCAAGCGGACAGGTACTTTATTCACCAAGCCCTAGTTACAATTTTATTCTTTCTAATAGAAACTATCAATGCCATTTTCCGAGCCTCCGGTGACACAAAAACACCTACAAAAGTTGGTGTAGCTACTATACTTATCAACATGGCACTCGACCCATTGTTTATTTTTGGGTTTGGTCCTGTTCCAGCAATGGGAATATCCGGAGCCGCACTCGCAACTTGTATCTCGGTTTTCATTGGTGTTCTGTGGATTTCGTTGCGTATGTTACACGGTGGACTTGGTTTTGAAATTAGCAGAATCTTTCGAATCAAGCCTATTTTCAGAGATATGGCAAAGATAACTCGCATCGGTTTACCAATCGCCAGTCAGGAATTAGTGTTTGTCGTCGTATACTGGTTTCTCATCAAAATTGTTCACGAGTATGGTGAGGTTGCAGCCGCTGCGATGGGAATTGGCAACCGTATGGAGTCGTTATCTTTTCTTACCTGTTATGGTTTCTCAATAGCAGCCTCAACAATCGTCGGTCAGAATCTTGGAGCTGGGAAACCGAACCGTGCGGCTCGGTGTGCATGGGGAGCTACTGGTATTGCTATCGGACTAACCTTTATAATCTCGTTGGCATTTATCATTTTTCCTAAATATATTGCTACGGTTTTCACGGATAATCCTGATGTTCTACGCATCGCTATCGATTATCTTATTATACTTGGCCTGTCGCAACATGTGCGCCGACAGGCACGATGGTAATGGCTATTGAAATTGTGCTTGAAGGAGCATTCAGCGGTGCAGGGGATACAATTCCTCCCATGATTGTTTCAGTTCCGGGATCAATAGCTCGTATTCCTCTGGCGTATTTTCTATGTTTTACTCTTGATTTGGGAATCAATGGCGTATGGTGGACTCTGACAATAACTTCATTTATAAAAGCTATCATTTTAGCGCTGTGGTTCAAGCAAAATAATTGGAAGAAGAAGCAGCTTTGATTCTGGTTGACCCAGTTGGCCATGACATATTTATTCATTGTTAATGATATATTTGTGTTAAATGCACTTTTAATAGATAGAGTTACAATATGAGTCAGCGTTTTATTCGGTTTTATGAGTTCCTCGGTTCGGAACCACAGTATGGGATTATTGAAAATGACAGTGTCCTTCCATTGAAAATAGCTCCGTGGCTTAGTGATGAAAGGACGGGCGGTTCAATCTCAATGGATGAACTTTCCGGTAGTAAAATGCTGCCGACGGTGGAACCGTCCAAGATTATTTGTATTGGATTAAATTATCATGCTCATATTAAGGCGTCTCAATCTGCTGATAAAGCACCAGAACGGCCGTTATTGTTTATGAAACCACCATCGTCGCTTATTGGCAAAGATGAAAATATCATACTTCCTGCTGTATCAAAACGCGTAGATTACGAGGCAGAGTTGGGCGTAGTCATTGGGAAAACAGCCAGCAATGTCAATGAGCAGGAAGCAAACAACTATATTTTTGGTCTTACTTGCGTCAATGATGTAACCGCAAGAGACCTACAAAAAGTAGATGGCCAGTGGACACGAGCAAAAGGGTTTGATACATTCTGTCCGGTTGGGCCATGGATTGTAACTGATGTCGATTATGATGACATATTGGTGGAGGGAGTACTTAATGGAAAAGTAATGCAATCAGGACGGACTTCCCAGATGATTTTTCGTATTCCATATCTGATTAGTTACATCTCATCTATTATGACCCTTAATCCCGGCGATCTCATTTCAACTGGGACACCATCAGGAATTTCCCCGATGAAGGCTGGTGACAAAATGGAAGTCCGTATTGAAAATGTTGGTTCTCTAATCAACTATGTGGAATCAGATAAAAATTGATGTGTACAATAAATGGATAATCTTAGATGAGTTGAGTGGAGTTGCTGTTAATAGAATGACTGAACGGTTATATTATAATAATTCGATGTTGCTGGAATTCGATGCCAGAATAGTTGAATCGGGAAAATTTGACAATCGACATTATACTGTTCTTGACCGCTCAGCATTCTATCCAACTTCGGGGGGACAATCATATGATATTGGTAAGTTGGGAGAGCTAACTATTGAAGAAGTTATAGAATCCAGTGATGGTGAAGTATTGCATCTTTCAAACGAGCCGGTTGGAAAAATCGGACAATTAGTGCATGGTGTGGTAAACAAAAAACGGCGTATAGCAAACTCCCAAAAACATACCGCACAGCATATTCTCAGTCAGGCTTTTTCGCGGCTCTTCGGTTGGAAAACAGTTTCAGTACACTTAGGCGAACAATACGCTGCGGTTGAATTAGAAGAAGCCTCTATAACGAATGACCAATTGCAAGCGGTGGAAGACATCTCTAATGAAATCGTATTTGCGAATTACCAAATAACAATAAAGTTCCTTGAAAGTGAGGAATTAGACACCATTCCACTGCGAAAGAAGCCTAAACGTGAAGGCACATTGCGAATCATCATTATTGGCGAATACGATTATACAGCTTGTGGTGGCACACATTGTAGTTCTACGGCTGAAGTGGGAATCATAAAAATCATTGGCACTGAGAAAATGAGGGGACATATACTTGTAAAGTTTCTTATTGGAGCTCAAGCATTCAAGGATTACAAACGTCGTTTTGAGGTTACTGATTATTTGTCGCATAATATGACCTGTGGTGTAGATGATATTATTGAAAAAACAGATAAACTGGTTGCTGATAACAAGGGGCTAAAGCATCAGGTTAATCAACTTCAGAAAGATATATTGCCAATCAGAGTGCAATCATTAGTAAATACAGCAAATCAGTTTGGGAAACATAATGTTGTTCTTGCTGTAATTCACGATCTTGATTCAAAATTGACAAGTTCTCTGGCAATACAAGTAGCTACACAAATAAATGGAATATCATTTCTTCTTGTAGATAATCGATTGATAATTGCCACAGCTCCTGAATGTAATCTGCATGCTGATAATCTTGTCAAGCAGATTGGATTTGAATGTGGTCTCAAGGGAGGCGGAAACAAACACATGGCGCAGTTGGGCGGTGCGAAACAATCATTTTTCGAACAGAATAAAAAATTGATTGAACAGTTGGTGTCAAATGAGTAAGTGGGGCGGTATATTGATAACGCTTTGCTTGCTGGCAGGTCTCTCAACGGCAGCTCAAAAAGGAAACCGTGTGGTTCTGGAACAAGCTGACGAAGGGAAGATGCTTGAGATTCATAACGAATGGGTTACATTTGCTAATGGCAATGCAGTATTTTCTACCGAGACTGGTCGAATGTTCTGTGACTCAGCGAAATACGTAAAAGACAAATATATCAATCTTAAAGGCCACGTATTTGTTGATGATGCCGAATTCCAATTGAAAGCTGACTCTGTTTACTACGATATCATATCGGGTGAAGCTACAGCGCGCGGTTCTCGTGTTGAACTATGGTCATACGCCGATTCACTTTTCGGGGTGGGTGTTCATGCGTTCTATAATCGTGAGACTAAGACCTTTGAGATGGAAGACCGACCGGTAATTTATCTAAAGTATCCTGACACATCCCAAATGATTGAGATTATTGCTGATTTTGTCCAGTATAGAAAAGAGCAAAGTCGAGCTGAAGCCAGTGGAAACACTATCATTACATCACAGAACTTCTCCACCGAAGGACCCTGTGCTATAATGTTGATGGAGGAAAACACCTTAGATCTTTACGAAAATTCAGTAGTACGAAGAAAGCAATCTGAGATAACCGGAGAGTTTATTTCAGTGAAATTCGATGGCGAGTATTTCGAGCATGTTGATGTTATAGACTCTGCTTATGGAGAATTCTTTGAATCAATCGATAGCGCTGGCGTTTATTCTGATCGTTCAATATTATCCGGTCGAATAATTTCGCTTAACTTCATTGACGGGCAAATGGATAATGTCCTCTGCTACGATCAGGCTTATTCGTGGTATTATCCATCAATGCGCGGCGGGCGGATGTACAACGAGAATTCTGTCTCCGGCGATACTATTCGATTTCAAATAGAAGAAAATAAGCTCCAGTCCGTAAAAGTGACAGGAGGTGTTGTTGGTGTTTACTTGACAGGCAAGTTGCGGGACACAACAGATGTTGAAATCTCCGATAGCTTGCTTTCTAATCAGATGCTGGACAGTCTATCAGATTCTACCCAAAAGGAAGTTTCAGAACAAACCGAGGCTACAGACAGTTCAAGTGTGCCTGATAGTGTCTTAGCATTGGAAGAGCTTTCCGAAGAGATGGCTGACAGTATGGTGAGTAATCAAGAACAACCGTCAGACTCAGCCGACTCTATCTATATTCCGGATGTCGTGTCGCCATCGGATACATTGCCTATGGCATATATTGACAGTGTGGAATACAGCGGAAAGTTTGTCGAGTACAGTTTGGTCGACTCGATTATTTATTTGCTACATGAATGTGAAGTGCGCTCTGAAAATATGTCGCTTGTTGCTAATGATGTTCGATTTAATACGCACAAAAGATTAGTTAAAGCATACTCAGCAGAGGAGGTACCACTGGAACTGGACTCTGTGGAGACTGAGGAATTACCGTCGTTAGCTAAAGAGCTGCAACCTGCCACTATCCCTGTGATTCTGCGTGACGGCGATGATGAATTGTATGGTGATTTTCTTGAATATTCGACAGAGACTGAAAAAGGGAGAATCATCCAGTCAAAATCGGAATATGAAGAAGGAATATACTACGGGAAAAAACTCTTCCGAGAGAAAAAAAATATATTCTATGTTGATGACGGTTATTACACAACCTGCGATGCTAAAGAACCGCATTACCATTTTAAGTCATCACGAATGAAACTTATTGAAGGTGAAAAGATGATTTGCCGACCTGTGGTGTTTTACCTTGGTCGGGTCCCATTGCTTTATTTCCCATACTATGTATTTCCTTTGAAGAAAGGTCGCCATTCCGGTTTTTTGCCATTCCGAATTGGTAACTTTGAGCGCGGTGATAGGTATATCAATGATGTTGGTTATTACTGGGCGATCTCTGACTACTGGGATTGGTTAGGTGCGCTGGATTATCATGAAAAGAATCGCACAATCACTATTAAAAATCGTATTAATTTTGCTAAACGATATGTACTCGACGGTTATTTAAATGTCGAATATCGTCGCAAA
>JAYEIF010000030.1:0-5349 GCA_034659895.1 Candidatus Zixiibacteriota bacterium | reverse complement strand
AGGGAGAACAATTCAGGAAGATTCTTCTAAACCCGGTGTTTCCACTGTGAGATCATATTGGGATGAACTCCATGTTTGGCCGAAAGCTCGGACATCGTATGCGCTCCAGTTAATGCTTCAAGCGCTACGCGGGCTTTGAATTCGGCGGAAAAACTGTGTCGTTTTCTCATTTCGGCATCCTCCATAAATATCTTATATCCACCTTAATCAACTGTCCAAAATCCCGCAACCACCTCTACAATACCTTGCGGCCATAAAGAAAATCATCCCCAAAAACTGAAAGTGTTCGTGCAATCGGTGATCGCTTCAAACCAGCCCTTACGAGGTTATGAGCAATAGTAGAGGGATGACTGAACGGACAAACGCGCATGCACAATCCACAGTCGGAACCTGTCCGTCGCCAGTATTGAAGGCATTTTTCTATATCTAATGGCCATTTTTTAACACCGCGCACAATTTTCTGTTCCCCTTTGGGAATAGCGCCCGTTGGACAATTGATGGCACATTTTTTGCACTTGGCACAGAAATCCTGCACCCCGAATGAAATCGGCTCATCTGGTACAAGTGGAAGATCAGTAGTAACAGCACCAAGTCTGATTCTTGCGCCAAATTTTGGCGATATCAAATAACCGATTCGTCCAAGTTCACCCAGGCCGGCATCATGAGCTACCGGCGGAAGCATGATTTGATAATTGCTTCCGGAGACATGAGCGCGTGCAGGATATCCAAGACTGCGGATGTAATGTGCCAATGAGACAGATATGTTCGAGCCTTCGAGATAGCAGGAAGCGGATTCCTCGGTGGCTGGTAACGTGGGTGCCTTTTCTACCTGGAAGTAATTCATCTCAATACAAAAGACAATTGCATATTTATGAGTGTTTTCTATCGGTGTTCCCCATTGTTCCGGCCCACGTCCCACATGAGAGTAAACCCACATAGGGTTGAGTCGAGCAATACCGACATCATCAGCGCCTAACCGAAGAACCAGTCTTTTTATTTTCTTAGTCATTTCTGCTGGAGTCATCTCTATGCGTTTCGAGTTCGTAGGTCCGTCCACACGATATGTCATTTCAATTATTGTATCAAAGATATGATCGATCATGGGTGACTTGACAGAATCGTAGTAGCGGCCGCCAGGCTCAAGTAATTCCGGAAGGTCACGTATGCGGTCATCGATTTCTTTTAATTCCGGTCGTAATTGGTAATACTGTTTATATTTCTCAGTTCCGTGCGAGTACTCCTCGCGTGCAAAAATAACATCCCTTTCGTCAACTTGCTTGTTTACTTTACCAATATGCAGTGTATGAACATTTCCAAGGGGGGTAAAAAATAACACCACAAAAAATAAGACAAGAACAAGAGGAACCATCAGAAAATAATCAGAGAACGACAGCAGAACATATCCTTCATACCATACCAGACACAGCACCAAAAACGAAATGAAACTGATAACAGCAGCTCGAGTTTTTCTTTCTCTTATTGAAGATATTATCAGTATAATAAAGAAAATGCAGAGAATAGTTCCTGATATCAGATAAATCAGAGGAATCACGCCCATAAGAAACTCGCTGACATTTGCATGACATAAGTTAATCAAGAGTTATAGATTCAGCAAGTTACCAAACTTGACTTGGGATTAGATTTTTTGTAAACTTGTTAGTTAATGAAGGTGAGCAGAAACAGTGATAATGTTTTGATAATAAGTGAATGTAGGAAAACTTTTCCAGACACCAAGGATGGTGGTCAATTAGAAATAACAGCGGAACAAACTGCACTTGTGGAGATTACCCCGATCGTGATCCCATTGATGGGTGGCGAGAGAAAAAAACTAAACTAAGGAGAGTAATAATATGATGTACAAATCGGCATTAAACCGCAGTATCATTAATGATCGCACAGAACACCCAGAACGCCTTAACGCAACACTGGAGAGAATCGAGGAGGTAGTGGAAATTGTTCTGGGAGACAAAGCTGATGCTATCATTGAAAAGTGCAAGAAGGGAATTAAGCATGAAAGGGATTTTCTGACAGAGGCTGAAGGTGAAAAAATAGCTGCTGTGCTGAGATTAAATTGTTCTATTGGAGAGATTAAGCAAATCACTGAAATGCTGCAAGACAGTGAGATTTCCACTGATGAAGCTATTAGTCTCCATGAACAGTTCAAAATTCCGGTTTCTCATTTGGAAAAGGATATTGTTCCAGTACGTGGCGACGGAGCATGGATTATTGATACTAAGGGTAAAATGTTTCTGGATATGGATAGTAACTACAGTGCAACAAATCTTGGAATGTGCAATCCGGAAATAGCAAAGGGTATTTACAATCAAGCGAATCAATTAATTTCTATGAAAGAGGATAGAGTTCATATCCCGCGAGCGAGGTTTTTGAAAAGTCTTGAAAAGATGATGCCCTCAGGGCTAACACAATTTTACTGGCAGAACTCCGGCGGCGAGGCTGTGGACAAAGCTCTAAAAATTGCCAAAGCATACACGGGAAATAAGGGTGTTGTAGCAATGAAAGGTGGTTTTCACGGAAGAACTCACGCTGCTGTTTCTGTTACACATGAGTTAAAATATCGAAAGCCTTTCTATTTAGATAATGAGGATTGGGTCTATTTCGTTGATTTTAATGATGCTGATGCGGTTGAGAAATTATTCGTTGAAGGTAAAGCTAAAACTGTAATTCTTGAATTGGTACAGGGTGAAGAAGCAGGAATTCGTCCTGCAGATAAGGATTTTCCAAAGCATCTCAGAAAGATATGTGACAAAAATGGCGGGGTTATGATTGCCGATGAAATCCAGAGCGGATTTGGCCGTACAGCTAAGAAAAAGGGAGATTGGTTTACTTCTATGGTCTATGGTATCGTGCCTGACATTATGACAATCGGAAAGAGTTTCGGTGGTGGGTATCCTATCACGGCTGTAGTAACGAACAAGGATATCTCCTCGGCGATGCAATCAGGATATGATGGGAGTACTTTTGGAGGCAATCCAATGGCTATGGTAGCAGCTATGATAGCGACTCGTCAAATGTGGGAGAACGACATCACAAGCAATGTGATTATACGCTCCGAACAAATTCTGAATGGTCTGCAAAGCTTGAAAGAGAAACATGACATTGTTGGAGAAATCCGCGGGCTTGGTTTAATGATAGCCTTTGAGTTGCCGTCGGCAGATATTGTAGCGGCTTTTCAGAAAGAAATGGCCAAGAACGGTGTTAAAACATCACTTTCCACTCGTGAGTGGGTACGCTTTTTACCACTATTAATAATTTCTGAGGCAGAAGTGGAACACTTGTTAAAAGCGATAGACTTATCACTTACTGCTGTGCAATGATTGACTGAATTTGGTAGGAGTTGTTGAGATATGGACGAGAGACTGATCCTGTGGACTATTGTAATTGCCTATATGATATTCATTTTCGTCAAGGGTGTGACGAAAGCGAAGAGTATTGAAACAACTGATGATTATCTTGTTGCAGGTCGTAATGTAAACTGGTTCCTGCTTGCTTGTACAATGGGAGCCACCGTCATCGGAGGTGGTTACTCGATTGGCGCAATTGCCAAGACCTACGAGTGGGGTGTTTTAATGCTGCTGGTTTCCACTGGAGGCTACCTGCATTTCATCTTCTCAGGATTGGTCGTCGCTCCTCAGTTTCGTGAGGCTAAGCTATATACCGTAGCTGGGTATTTTGGGCATCGTTTTGGCGAGAACTCTCGTTTCCTTGTTTTGATTCTGTCACTTCTTTTCTCAGTCTTTATTGTTGCCGCACAAATGGCTGCTTTTGGTTGGGTGACAGCCGCTATCCTTCCTGATCTTGCTGAAGGTAGTAATTTGCTCAGGTGGGCGATTATAATAGGCGGTTCCATGGTTGTCATCTATAGCACTGCAGGGGGGTTGATGGCTGTAATCTCCACAGATTTTTTCCAGTTTATTGTCTTGATGCTTGGATTTATCATTACTCTGGCTTTCTGTATTCCTGATATTGATGACTCTTATAATTCTGATACCGGAAAATTTATTCCTTCTCGATTTGGCTCTGTCGATTTTCGTCAACCAGAGTCTATGGCGAATAAACTATGGAAATCGCCGGATTCTCTCTCGTCCTATATTCGAACACACTTGACTGAGAAAGATCTTGCTGTGCTTGAAAACGTTGCCCAAAACAATCCGGATATGAAAAAGGGGCGTGCACTGGCCGCCACGCTTAATTCATTGTTGGATAATCCTGATTTCTATCGCATGGAGCGCTTTGCACATATACAGCTCACTTCGCAAACAAAGAAAATGCTTGAAGTAGATGATATTGAGGACAGAGAGTTACAACGCCTGAATCTCTCGCTGTTGCAGGATGCTTACCCAAAAGAGATTACTCGAAATCGATTTATTCCAAAAGAATTCTTTGATTTCGATGGGGGCAAGGGCTGGCTGTTTCTGTTAACAACATTTCTGGCTTTTTTGCTTGGAGAGACTTTCGCCCCCGGGTATGCTACTCGT
This sequence comes from Candidatus Zixiibacteriota bacterium, assembly GCA_034659895.1. Taxonomy (GTDB): domain Bacteria; phylum Zixibacteria; class MSB-5A5; order GN15; family FEB-12; genus B120-G9. The sequence goes on along the minus strand of JAYEIF010000030.1, from coordinate 853 downwards.
TACTGTGTGGGACGAAATGCAAAACACACTCGTTTGGGAATTGCCGGGGTGGGTTTTTTCTTAGCTTTGACGTTTCCTGTAGTTCTCTTTTTTATAGCTTTGTTCGCTCGGGTTCACTATCCAGATATTGATCCACAACAAGCTTTGCCAATGGTCGTGCAACAACTTAATAACCCGATTATCGGTGGTTTTATAATTGGAGCTCTCCTTATGGCTGTTATGTCTTCCGCCGATTCTGCTCTTAACTCTGCTACTGCAATTTTTGTTAAAGACCTTTTCGAACATCAGCTTGGATGGAAAGATAAAGGTGATGGTAAAATGCTCCGACTAGCTCGTATTTGTACTGCGGTGCTTGGATTGACAGCAATTCTTGTGGCAGTTCTCTGGTCGGACATTATCGGTTTGTTACTGTTTACATATCACATCTGGGCGCCTGCAATAATTCTGCCTGTGATTGTTGGTGCTCTCTGGAAAAAACGATCCAAGATATTAAACAGAAATATCTTTCTAACAATGATAATAGCTACCATTTTGACACTGGTTTATCGAGCTATTATGTTCCTTGAAAGTAGCTTCGATTTTGTTTTGTTCGATAAGGGAACTTACGAATTGATGAATCAGTTTGATCCTGCCGTGTTCGGTGTTTTTGTCTCATTCGTGACCTTTAGTATTCTGCTTCTCTTCTCACTTGTGGAACGAAAGAATCCAGTAGAGAGTAAATAGGGTTTGCTGAATAAAGTACCTGTCCGCTCGACAGGCGGGTAAGTTCTTTGTTCATAAATAGATAAGCATGTTTTGTATTGTTTCAAGTGAAAGGGTTTTGTTATAAATAGCTTAAAAGGCTTGCACTTGA
>JAYEIF010000029.1:15478-25291 GCA_034659895.1 Candidatus Zixiibacteriota bacterium | reverse complement strand
ACGGCGCACTTCCTGTGCGCCGACAGGCACGTCAGCACAAGGCCGCCCGCTACCTGTCCGCTTGACAGGCGGGCGCGCCCGCCAAAGGCGGGGAGATTGTGGTACATAATAACTAATTATTCAACAAATCCTATTTATCTTGACCTTGCCAGTACCAATGCCAGGGTTCAGCGCGCAGATTTGATAATGAATCCTTTGGGAAACTTTCCGCAAAGCCCCATTTAGAAGCGTGATTTTTCAACCAGTTATAGGTATCTGTATTAACAAATGAGGCTTCACTTGGGACTAGATCAACGGCTCTTCCGGTTTCGTGCTGCGAGTATCCCGGAGGAGCTACAAAGCGTAAAACCCGTATAAAACTTTCTCCTTTTGCCATGCGACGCTTGATAATCCGTGTTTGGAATGAGGAAGAGCGATATCCCGAATCAACTATAATTTGGATTGAGTCCTGCGATGCCTCCTGTGCCATTTCGACAAGAGCATTGCGCGCTTCTCGATTAAGATAAATATGATAATCCTCAAAACAAAACTCATCTGGCAGTCTCACTAATGTGGCTGGATCCGCAATTATTGTAGAATCAAGGTGTTGTCCGCACCACTGTTGTGGCACGGCATATTCAACCGAATCTATAGTGACTGTTTCATTACATGATGCGGCGAGGATAAGCAATCCAAACAGCGCAGATATCATAGCGACTCCTTACAAAAAACGGTTGAAGCACAGCAATAGGCTGGGATAAACTGTTTGCGGTGATAGAGAAACACGCCTTAAAGAAACAGATTATCCTATAAATCCAGTATATATGTTCATGGAATAAATAACAAGAAGACATTAGTTGTGGGGCAGAATACTTGCGGGACTGGAAATTGTGCTATTTCTCAAATGGATGGTCGCGCACAAAATTGGGACGATAATAGTCAGAGCTTTCCATTTGCTGAACCCACCCTCGGTGAAATCCAAGTCGGTCGAATTCAGCGACTACTTCATCATATTCTGATGGTTTAAGACGGTTGCAAAGCTTTGGGTGAGTGAAGACCTGCGGTGTGGGATAGTATTGCGACATCAGTGAAATGTAAATATCGGTCGAGAAATTACTGGCGATGTGTCTTAGCACAGCCTTGCTGTTTTCGATGTATCCGGGTAGAACAAGATGGCGAACTATCAAACCAGACAAAATCAGGTCATCTTCGTCCAATTTGATATCAGCTCCTTTCTGACGGAACATCTCGCCAATGGCTGCACTTGCTATCTCGGGATAATGCGGAGCATCGGACAGATTCCGTCCAATTTTCTCGTCTGCGTATTTGAAATCAGGCAGATAAACGTCGATTATCCCATCCAGAGCTTCAATAGCTTCCTTTCTGTCGTAGCTATTAGTATTATATACAAAAATTGGTCGGCGTCCACGGCGGTGCAACTCATTGATTATCTGCAACATCTGTATGTAGTAATGTGATGGTGATACAAAACCTACAGATTTACAGCCCTGATCTAAAATCCTTTCGACTCTGTCAACAAGCTCGGACAATTCGATCTGGAATTCGATAATTGGACTGGTATTACGGCTGATATCATAGTTCTGGCAATAAATACACTGCATATTGCAGTGAGTAAAAAATATATTGCATATACCATGATGTCCTGAAATAACCGGTTCCTCGCCTCGATGTGCACAGATTGACCCAATTGAGATTTTGACTCCAGTTTTGCAGTAACCGAGCTTATCTGATGAACGATCAACTTTGCAATTGCGAGGACAAGATGTACATTTGTATAAAGCTTCCGGTATATTATCTCTATTTATCTTGTCCATAACCTATTATACTGCTTTCATGTAGATTGGCGCAAGTGCAGAGATGGTAGTGGGATGTAACACGCGATTTGGGTTGTCAAATTTTGACATTTTTACTAATATAGGTTTTTCCTGCACAAATCTGAAAAACATATGGACTGGAGAGCAAAAAAGGCTTAACTTCTTATGTTTTTGTCTTTGACTGAACTAACAAATTATGAGAGGTAAATCGTTGGCTAAATATAGTATTAAATACAATGATGAAAAAATCAGAGTTCAATCGCTTTTGGGAATAGTCCCTTTGCGCGATATAATTGTATTCCCGCATATGATATACCCGCTCTTGGTTGGACGGGAATTTACAATAAAAGCTTTGCGAGAGTCCGTTGATGGAGATAAGCTGGTGTTGCTGGTAGCTCAGCGTTCTGCTGGCATTGATAAGCCTGCTCCCGAGGATCTGTATCAAGTTGGGGTAGTGGCTCGCATTCTTCAAGTGATGAAAATGCCTAACGGCACATTGAAAGTGTTGGTTGAAGGGTTAATGCGAGCATCCGTTGATGAATGGATACAAGGCGACAATTTTCTGTCGGCTAAGGTAGCGTTGAAAACCCAGAAAAAGGTGCAAACCGACCGTGAGATTGAAGCGTTATCGCGAATGGTGCTTGAGTTGTTCACCGAATATGTTCGGTTAAACCGACGTATTCCAGATGAGATTCTTGTTACTTTAACTTCACTGTCAGACTATGATGTTCAAGCTGATACTATTAGCGCTCATATTCTCCAGAAAAATGAAACCAAGCAAAAATTGCTTGAAGAATTTGGTATCGAGGAACGCTTCCTCATGCTTTCAGAAATTCTCAGAGAAGAGATTGAGATTCTTAAGATTGAACAGAAAATTGACGGAACAGTACACGAGTCCTTATCTCAATCGCAGCGTGAGTTCTACTTGCAGCAACAAATGAAAGCAATTAAGGATGAGCTCGGACAGTTTGATGAGCCGGCTGCTGAAGTTGATGACCTGTTTGCTAAACTGGAAAAGGGTGACTACCCTAAGGCTGTCATTACAAAGGCAGAGGAAGAGATTCAAAGACTGTCGAAGATGCATCCCTATTCAGCCGAGTCTGGTGTTGTTCGGTCATATCTTGAGTGGATTCTCGGATTAGCGTGGAAAACTATGACCGAAGATCGCACCGATTTTGCCGAGGTTAAGTCCATTCTTGATGGTGACCATTATGGTTTGGATAAACCCAAACAGCGTATACTGGAACATCTTGCGGTGATTCGTCTTGCTGGGCTGGTGAAGGGTCCTATTTTGTGCTTAGTAGGTCCCCCGGGTGTTGGCAAGACTTCTGTTGGGCGTTCGGTGGCTCGCGCTCTTGATCGCAAGTTTGTGAGGATGTCACTCGGAGGAATTCACGATGAAGCCGAAATCAGAGGTCATCGTCGAACTTATATTGGCGCTATGCCGGGGCGGATAATACAGGGTATTAAGCGTGCCGAATCCGCCAATCCAGTTTTTCTTCTGGATGAAATTGATAAGGTTGGTTCTGATTTTCGCGGAGATCCATCATCGGCGTTGCTTGAAGTGCTCGACCCTGAGCAAAACAATACTTTTTCTGATAACTATCTCGAAATTGATTATGATTTATCGAATATCCTTTTTATTACGACTGCAAATTCTGTGTCATCAATCCCGTCGGCTCTATATGATCGTATGGAGATTATTCGCCTTCCGGGATATCTTGACTTCGAGAAAGTAGCTATTGCCAGAAATTATCTGTTGCCAAAATTGGTTAAGGAAATCGGATTGAGCAAAGTTGTTGTGACTTTTAGGGATGATTCCCTATATGATATCATACAGCACTACACACGTGAAGCGGGTGTTCGTGAGCTGGAACGTAAGATGGGGAGTATACTTAGGAAGGTTGCAGTCGAGATTGCTGAGGGTAAAAAAATTAGGCGTCTGACCATAACAAAAGGAAAAGTTCGCAAGTTGTTGAAAGCTCCGAAATATGTCGGTACTGATATTAAATCATCGCCAACTGTGGGTTACGCAGTCGGGCTTGCGTGGACTGAAGTTGGCGGAGAAACACTTCCGGTGGAGGTGATTCCAATGTCAGGTAAAGCCAATTTGACTCTGACAGGATCACTTGGAGATGTTATGCAGGAATCGGCAACTGCTGCAATGTCGTATGTTCGTAATCATGCTGCGTTTTTCGGCTTGCGAGCTAATTTTTTTGAAAAGATAGATTTGCACATTCATATTCCTGAAGGAGCAGTGCCAAAAGATGGCCCTTCGGCGGGTGTTACTCTTCTTACGGCTATTGTTTCTTCGTTGACGGGTATACCGGTTCGTACCGATGTTGCTATGACAGGAGAGTTGACTCTTACAGGTGATGTATTAGCAGTTGGGGGATTAAACGAGAAATTTTTGGCAGCTAAAAGAATTGGAATAACTGAAATTATAGTTCCAGAAAAAAACCGTAAGGACATTGCTGAGCTACCCGATGACCTATGCGAAGGATTGACTTTACATTATGTAAGAGCTATTAAAGATGTTCTTCGAGTTGCTATGATTCGGTCACCATTTGTGAGGTCAAAAGCTCACAACAGCTGGGGGTTAGAACAGTTATTGCTACAATGACTTATGTTTGAGTAGCAAAATAGGGCTGTATATCGGCTATGACGAAAACATTACCTACAAAAATTTTCTCATGTTCCTTTATTGGATCCTTCTTTGATATCAATCAGATTCCTCGGGATTTGCGTCCTCAGATAGCCTTTGCCGGACGGTCAAATGTAGGTAAATCATCGCTGTTGAATTGCATTGTGGGTAGTAAGAAAGTGGCTAAGGTGTCCAATACGCCCGGCAAAACACGATCGTTGAACTTCTTTCTTGTAAACGACCATTACTACCTTGTTGATTTACCGGGATATGGATACGCCAAAGTATCAAAAGCTATGCGGCGTGATTGGGGTAAACTGATAGAAACTTACCTGCAAAATTCGAAGAATCTCGTTGGGTTGGTGCTTCTTTTGGATTGTCGCCGTGATCCCACACCGGAAGATTATCAACTTCTTGACTGGTTAGGGACAGTCGGGGTTCCAGTTTTGATAGCAATTACCAAAACGGATAAACTCAATCGCGATAAGGTTAACAGAAAGGTGATGCAGGTGGAGAAGGATTTTGAAGTACCTGCTATTGGTTTTTCATCGGTTAGTGGCGTTGGCAAGAAGGAACTGCTCGGGGCCATTGGTGATTTGGTCCATAATTATAATGAAAGTCGGAGATAATTAACAATATGGGTAAAAACAAAATTGTGCTTGGCTGTCAATGGGGAGATGAAGGAAAGGGTAAAATTGTCGATCTGCTGGCTGCCGATTCTGATATTATTGCTCGTTTTCAAGGTGGTGCCAATGCCGGACACACTATTGTCGTGGGGGATAAAAAATATATTTTACATTTGATACCTTCAGGCATTGTGCAACCCGGCAAAACCTGCTATATCGGTAATGGTGTTGTCCTCGATCCGAAAAGTTTTGCTGAAGAACTTAAACTTCTTACCGAAAAGGGCATTGATTACGCAGGGAGGCTATGGATATCACCAGCTACTAATCTGGTGTTGCCATATCACAAATTGATAGATTCTGTGCAGGAGAAGAATCGGGGAACCGAGAGTATCGGAACTACGATGCGTGGAATTGGTCCTGCTTATATCGATAAAGTTGCCAGATGTGGAATCCGTGTGGTTGATCTGTTTGCTCCTGAACGTCTCCGTAGGCGCTTAGAATACCAGCGGTCTATCAAAGTCGAGTTTTTGAAAGGTTCCAGCGATGAACGAGCAGATTTGGATAAGACATACAACTGGTTAATCGAAATGAGGGACATGTTTCAGCCGCTGATGATGGACATCTCCAAGGCTCTTTACATGGCCAACAAAGAGGGTAAAGCTATTCTTTTCGAGGGCGCACAGGGGGCTATGCTCGATGTTGACTTGGGTACATACCCTTTTGCAACCTCATCAAACACGATTGCCGGAGGTGCTCTGACTGGTCTTGGTGTTGGTCCAAAAATGATTAATGAAGTGATTGGTGTTATCAAGGCATACACAACTCGCGTTGGAGCTGGACCTTTTCCCACTGAATTGGTTGATGCAACTGGTGAAGAACTGCGGAAATGGGGCGATGAATATGGCGCAACAACTGGGAGGCCGCGACGTTGCGGTTGGCTGGATTTGGTTTCTCTTCGTCATGCTGTCCGTGTTAGCGGTGTAGAATCGATTGCCGTTACAAAACTTGATGTGTTAGATCATTTGGACGAAATTAAAGTCTGTACCAGCTACACTTTGAATGGCAAGACGCTCAAGGAGGTTCCTCTTGACCTCTCTGATTTGAACTATGTTAAACCAGTGTATGAAACATTGCCTGGTTGGGAAAAGCGGTCTACAAGTCTGAAGTCATTTGGAGATTTGGCTCAAAACGCACAGGACTACTTAAAATTTGTTGCTGATGACCTCGGAGTAACGATAAAGTTGGTGTCAACTGGATCGAGGCGTGAAGATACAATAATGATGAATTAAACTTAGGATTGATTTTACAATTATAACTTTACTTGATAGGAGAACGAAATGCTTGTTACTACAACTCCGAATATCGAAGGAAAGCGCCTGACGGAATATTACGGTTTAGTTACTGGTGAGGCTATTATGGGTGCGAATATTTTCAAGGATATTTTCGCTAGTATTACTGATATTGTTGGTGGTCGTAGCGGCACCTATGAAAAAGAATTACGCACGGCGAAAGACACAGCAATTAACGAAATGTGTCATGCAGCAGAGGGACTCGGAGCCAATGCAGTTATTGGGGTTGATCTTGACTATGAGACAATTGGTTCCGGCAGTGGTAACATGCTTATGGTTACCGCCAGCGGCACTGCTGTAAAAAGTGAGTAGTATGAAGTTCCTATGTGCTTATATTTGTGGGCGGATGTTAAAATCTGCCCATTTTTGTAATTTCTAATGTTAGATAGGAATGTTAATCGCAGATAGATTTTTAGGATGACGCATCCTTATTTTATCCGAGAATGACAAGACACTTTTCCATATAAGAGTCTTTTTTCATTTCTTATATATCGTCTCGCATGTACCCTCAACATTATGTTGACTTGAGAACCTTTCTTTTCGTATAATAAAATGAGATAGTTTTGTCAGATGCATAAAGTGCCATGTGAAAACTCTGCTATTATTTGCATGGCCATGAATCTTTTGCTCTATTGGAGGATTTGCGATGGGCAAACCAGCGGCACGTATGGGTGATATGACCGCACATGGCGGTTCGATTGTGATTGGTGCTCCGACGGTGTTAATTGGTGGACAGCCCGCCGCCTGTGTTGGTGATATGCATACCTGTCCTATGGTAACTCCCGGTACTCCACCTGTTCCACATGTTGGAGGTCCGATTTTGCCACCCGGAGCGATAACTGTTCTGATATGTAGTAAGCCTGCGGCGTGTGTTGGAGATATGGCGACCTGTGTCGGTCCACCTGATTCTATTATTCCTCCCGGTTGTCCAACTGTTTTGATTGGCTCCAGTGGCGGAGGAGGAAGTAGTGGTGGCGGAGGCGCAGGTAGTGGTGGTGGCGGTGCCACTGCTGATTCCGACGGAAAGGTGGGAAGTCTAGGCAAAAGTGTCGATAGTGAGAGCGTATCAGGATCAGGTCCTGTGGATGAAGCAATAGAGGAATCAGAAAACCACTTCTTAGATGTCAAGTTCACCGACAAGGCTGGATATCCAATCACCGGTGTCGGCTATGCAATGACTGATTCTGCTAACGACGTAACTGAAGGCTCATTGACCGGCAGTATAAAAAACTCCGATGCCAAAACAGGAAGCTATGAAATTGCCTTACGTACCATAGTTGATGCTAAATGGTCGGCCGATAGCGCCCGCGATGGGGAAACAGTCAAGGCTCAAATAGAAACGGCCGGAATTGAAGATGGCACCAAGGCGGTTATCAAAGTGTGGAAACGAGATTTCAATCAGGCAGACGTTCTTGATAAGACTTTTGAGGATGTTGTAGTCAATGATGACAAAGTTGAAGTAAAATGGCAGAATGTGAACCGAACTGATAATGAGAAGGATGTTCGTGAGTCCAAAAGCGGCTTTTCTGCACCCAGTTTTTATTTTACAGTGGAAATGGATTCATTCACAGCTCGATCAGATATGCTGAAATACAAATTGTGAATTATCTAAACAGATTGATACTGTCGTGACATTAATAATGCCAGGAGTGTTCTAAATTACCCAATGTAGGGAATAAGAGCAGTCTATTATCTTTGGTTACTATATTATATCTTAATCTAATGTTCAAATAATAGTTGTGTAAATAGATAAACGTGTACTGGGAATAAATATAAATGGATAAGGGACTTAACAAATTTAACCTGATTCTGCCCAATGATTGGGTTGATCAGTCGGCATATTTTTTCCAGGGACCGGAAGACGACGGTGTTTACCATAACCTGACGCTGTTGATCGATCACACTCCGGACTCTGATGATGTCAAGAGCTATGCGAATCCACGCATGGAACAGACTATTAGTGCGATGGGTGGAGCCGAAGTGGTCAAAGAAGAAGAAAGACAACACCCCAGCGGGGCACAGGCGCTGGAAGTCGTCTATAAATCTGTGCCACAGGATGGTAAGGCAGTCTTCCGCAAACAGATCTTCCTGCTGGTGGGGGATACTGCCTATACTTTTCAAGCTGATTTCACAAAAAAGACTATGAAAACTATTGGTTTGCAGGTGAACCAAATTATCGACAGCTTCATTCCAGAGGGAAGCGGCTAACCGACACAATATCATGAACCTGAAATTCACCAAATCAACTGATACCGAACATACTGTTAAGTTGGACCCTGTTCTGGTGTCGGTCTACTGGCGATCATCGTATGCACCAGCGGGTGGGACAGTAAAATTTGAGGTGATTACGGTGTTCGTTGGCAATGGTGCTCCTATTAAAATTACTTGCAAAAGCGAAAAAGGGAAAAAGTTGGGCAAAATTTCTGATGTGATACGTAATAATAAATACCGTGGAAGTTTTGAAGTCCCTGAAGATATGAAAGTTGATGACAAGGTTTATTTTAAGGTTTCGTTCCCGGGTAACGGTCTTGATGGTGAATCTGGTCACATTCCAGTGATGCCGCTCGTGCGGGTGAACAACTTGAAATGGAGTGCCATGGAAGCGCAGCGAGGGGATACCTTAACTTTATCGGCGTTTGTCGATGGCGTCCGCGATGGTGCCGAAGTGACTGTTACTATATACGAATATGACAGTGACAGCGCCCACGATAAAATTACTGAACTTCCGGCTACTGTCGAAGGTGGTCGTATGGAATTGCAATGGGAGTTTGAGTATTTTGAAGACACAGATGAAATCCCTACCCAAGAGGAGCTGGATCGTTATGGCGGTAAATATAATCCTCCTGAATATTTCTTTACAATAAAGGTAGAGAACAACGAGTACGGCAAAGAAGAACAAGCATCCGGATTGTTGGAGTTCAAGGACTGGATAGAGATAGAGTTACAGGACGAGACCGGCGAACCGGCAGGAGATCGGGAGTATGTTTTACATTTCCCTGATGGGAGTACAAAGAGTGGCACACTCGATAGCGAAGAGAAGGCGAGAGTGGAGGATGTCCCTCCGGGACCGGTGAAAGTTGAATTCCCAAACTTGCAAGATTATATGAATATAGCCAAAGGTAAAACCGGTGAAGTTGTTAAATTTAAAGTAGCAGCTAAGACAACTGGGGATGAGGTTGTTGAAAAGACCAAGCATAGGGAGGATAAAACCACAAAGTAAGATTTACCACTTGAGTGGTATTTCACTAATTTGCTTGACACCGCATTGTGGGGTTGGTATTTTTCATTACTTGATACGTGCAGGAAAATGCGTGCAAGATATAAGAGCTTAGTATTAATTTTAATGACAGGAGTCACTAACTAAGAATGGATATAGCCAG
>JAYEIF010000029.1:0-15378 GCA_034659895.1 Candidatus Zixiibacteriota bacterium | reverse complement strand
CTTGACACCGCATTGTGGGGTTGGTATTTTTCATTACTTGATACGTGCAGGAAAATGCGTGCAAGATATAAGAGCTTAGTATTAATTTTAATGACAGGAGTCACTAACTAAGAATGGATATAGCCAGCTATTCTGCTGATTCACGGGCTGTTATCAAAATCGCACGGGAAGTAGCAGCGGAATTCCGTCATCCCGAAATTACTGTCGAACATCTGCTGATTGCTGTTGTACGCCACGAAGGCTCTGAGGTGGAATCTATCCTCAATCAGCTTGGCAAGAGTCCGACGATTGTAGCTTCTATGGTCGAGACTTTTCTTAAGGATCAGTCGAATCGTTCAACAGCGCGCGAGAATGTCAATGTCGCTCCTGAGGTACAGGAAGTCTTAAACCAGGCACTAGAAGAGAAAGCCAAGTTGTATGACGCTCTCGTTGAACCTGAACATATTCTTTTAGCAATCTTCGATCCCAAGACAGCTCTGACGCCGCAAGTACGTGAAAAAATAGATATTACGAAAGAAGATATCTACAAATCGATAGCCGATGCAAAGTCGGTTGAGGAAATCGCCTCTACATCTGCTCCGTCCGGTAAAGGTGCCGTCGGTACGGATGGGAAAAAAGAAGTTGCAGGTACGTTGCGATATTGCATCGATCTAACAAATCAGGCGGCGGCTGGCGAATTCGATCCAATGATTGGGCGAGAAGATGAGTTGCAACAGCTTATTCAAATACTTTTACGTCGTCGTAAAAACAGCCCGGTTTTGGTAGGGGGAGCTGGTGTGGGCAAAACTGCAATTGTAGAGGGTGTCTCGCAAGCAGTAATTGATGGCCGTATTCCAGAGAAACTCAAGAATATCAAGGTAATGGAAGTTGATATGGGCTCTCTCGTAGCAGGCGCAAAATATAAAGGTGAGTTTGAGGAACGCTTCAAGAGTCTTATTAGTGAAGTAGTCAAATCCGGTGGGCAGATTGTGCTTTTTATCGATGAGATTCATACTTTGACTGGAGCTGGTGGTGGTAGTGGAGGGATGGATGCTGCTAACCTTGTCAAGCCGGCTCTGGCACGCGGTCAAATTCGCCTGATCGGTGCTACTACTGAAGAAGAATATACTAAGTATTTGGAGAAAGATAAAGCTCTTGACCGTCGTTTCGAGCGGGTTAAAGTTGAGGAACCGGGGCTTAATGATGCTGTGCGAATAGTCAAAGGTGTAATGTCTAAATACGAAGAACATCACAAAATTGAATATACTGAAGATGCCTTGGTTGGCTCGGTTAAGTATGCCATTCGGTATCTCAGCGAGAGGAATCTTCCCGATATTGCTCTTGATATTGTTGATGAGGCCGCCAGTTCTTACAGTGTGAAGAAAGAAACGGCAAAGCAGATTATACCTGAAATGGAAGAACAGATTGGGGAAATCGAGAAACTGATAACAATATGTGATGGAAAAAATCCCGAGAAGTATCCCAATGAGTTTACAAAGTTAAACGAATCCTATGAACAATTCTCTCATCGCTTTGAGCGACTGAAAGACATGTGGGGACACCGCTTGGAAACCGCAGAGGGAGCAGAGTGATGGATACGAATGATTTGAATATTAAAGAATTAAAAGATACCTTCGCCAGACAAAAAGAGCAACTGGATGAAATCAAGGCAGTTGTTGAGAACTTGAAACCTGTAATAAATGAATCCGATGTGGCGGCGGTGGTAGCGCGTCGCACGGGGATTCCGCTGTCTAAAATGATGACCGCCGAGAAAGATCGTCTGATGAACATGGAAGCCTATTTATCTAAAAAGATTATTGGGCAGGAAAAAGCGATTAAGGCAATTGCCAATGCGGTACGTAAAGCTCGCGCGGGATTGAAAATGGCGCATCGGCCGGTCGGGTCGTTTCTTTTTCTGGGGCCAACCGGCACTGGCAAAACCTATCTTCCAAAGTTGCTTGCGGAGTTTCTTTTCGATGACAAGAGTGCAATGGTTCGATTGGATATGTCGGAGTTTATGGAAAAGCATTCCGTTGCCAAGATGATTGGTGCTCCACCCGGGTATGTTGGCTACGAAGAAGGTGGGGTTCTGACTGAAGCCGTCAAGCGCAAGCCATTTTCGATTATCCTGCTTGATGAAGTTGAAAAAGCTCATCCTGATGTGTTTAATATCCTGTTGCAATTGATGGATGACGGCCGTCTTACCGATGGGCAGAATCGCACTGTTGATTTCTCGAATTGTATCGTGGTGCTGACTTCCAACTATGCGGCTGAAAAAATCCTCGATGCTGACCGTGAAGGTCGCGAGGTCAATATGGATGAGGTGCGCCAATTCCTGTTTTCCAAGTTTCGTCCGGAACTGCTTAACCGTCTGAATGAAATCATTATCTTTCATACGTTTACGCAGGATCAGGTTGAGTCTATTGCTGAATTGGAGTTTGGAGGACTTAGCGAAATGCTGCGCGAGCAGAATATCACAGCTACTCTTAGCATAGATGCTCGAGCCAAACTTGCCAAGGACGGATATACTTTTGAGTTGGGAGCCAGACCTATTCAGCGTATAATTGAGAGAGATATTATAAACAAGTTGTCAGTTGATATTATCACAGGTAATATAGATAAAGGAGATTCTGTAGGCATAGATGTTAAGGACGGTGCCTATGTATTCACCAAACAAGAACAAGCAAACAATTAATCTGATAAGGAATTGGAGGGACCATGGCGAAATTTATGCTTGGTGCCACTGAAAGAGTGAAGAAAGATGACTCGATTCCGGTTGAGTTGTTACCATCGAACAAAATGCTCTATGCGGCAAAGCTAAACAATGATGATGACCCTGATATTAACCCAGTTGAATGCAATAACCTTAAAATGGTTTTTGAGAAATTTCAACCTTCTTTTGAGGCGCAGATGGAAACTGCAGAGGGTGAACCGGTTAATGCGGACTTCAAGATAAAGGCAATGAAAGACTTCTCGTCCAAATCACTAATCGAACAGAATGATCATCTTCAGAAAACTTACTACGGTAAGGAAATCATGGCTGATTTGGACAAGCAACTAAAGAAGAACAACGCCCTCAAGAAAACCCTTGCAGACAGTGAGAAAAAGGAAGCGTTGTTAAAGGTTATGAACTACTACATTGACCTTTTGGGTGAATAATAGACGAGGTTATATATAATGAGTGAAGAAGAAAAAAACGAAATGCAGCCAAAGGCGGCGGAAGCGGCTGAGGCAAAACCGGCTGCAGAAGCTGTAGAGAAACTGTCCGATGAGGAGTTTGCCGGTATTCTTGGGGATACTTTTGGAGACTTCAAAAAGCTGACCTCATTGTTGCCGTCTTTTAAGACTGTTGATGGTGATTTGGTTCGTGGCGTGGAATGGCTGGACCCAAAAAAGAATTTTCAGAGGAAAGAATTTCTCACCAAGAAAGATCACGCCAAAGCGCGTCGGTTATTGGTAGAGCGGTTGAAAATCTGGTCGAAGTTTTTGTCTGCTGGGAACAATCCTGACGATATCCGCAAGGCTCTTAATGAAGAAGCAACGAAACTTGAAGCTAATCTTGATAAGAATATGAAGAAAGTTCATCAGGAAAGTCGTGACATGGAAATCACCTACCGAGCCATCGACAAATTCTTCTCAAACGCTCAGGCAGAACCGGATGACAAAGTAAATTCCTGGTTTGCTAACGTTAGCGGTGAAGAACTTATGGACCCTGATGACCGCGACAAATTTGAGGCTCTGGCTAAGTCGGTTTCTGATGAGTTTCGCGAGTGGGGGATCAAACGTTGTTGGTCAATGTTTGTGGTTCCCGGTTACCTTGGCAGTGTTGAGAATGTTGATACTGTTGCTCGGCAACTTGGTATGCCAAACAAAGTGCATGTTATGACCGATTTGCCAGATTTGGAATCTATCGAGGAAATGACAGATTTGCTGGATGATCCCACCTATGACGGTTTGATGAGTTCAGATGCACACAAACAGTATGTCTCATTGTTTGCTAATTATTTGCAGTCCCGCGCAGCTAATGAGTACGAGGAAGAGGATATGTGGATTCCACCATCAGCGGCGGTGGCAGGGAAAATGTATCAAGGCGATACATCTGCCGGTATGCAGCAACCGATGGCTGGTTACAAACATGGCAAGATTAATGATGCTAAGTATCTTCGTTTTCGGTGCAACCAGCCGGATGCAAGTAAGATTAATGAAAAAGGTGTCAACCCGATGGTCAATTTTGAGGGTCAGCCGGTAGCTATGGGAGCATCGACACTTTTTAACAAGGAGACGTTTAACGTCTATTCAATTCGTCGCACTTATGATTATGTCTATAAGAGCTTACGTAACTATCTAAACAAGCAGACCTTCGCTGTTATAGATCCAAAATTTAAAACTGCACTTCGAGCTGACATGACTAAATTCCTCAACGCTATTAGTGGTGATGATAACATTCTACAGGACTACAAAATTGAGGTATTCGCAGACGAAGAAATGGCCAAGCGCCAAGAAGTTGATATTAAAGTATCGCTCAATCCGAAGTATCCAGCACGGACTTTTAATATTGAGTTTGCTGCTTGGGGTGATGAAAATGGATCAAAAGTGAAAGATAAATAGCTTTGTTGCTGGGAAATGGAGGGTTGTGCTTGGCAACTTTGTGTCGTACAGCCCAGTTTCTCGAAAATAAAGTGGAAACAGCCCATAAATAAACAAGGAAATGTAAGGAGAAAAACATGCCACACAGACCATTACTTGAAATCGACGGAGTGGAATATCCGCACGTCTATGAGGTGTCTTACGAGATCTACACTTCCAAGGATGAAACCGGTCGTCCTACTGATCGGGCTCATTTTGGTGTTATCAAGATTACAATTGAATCAGCGGAAGATGGAAATGTGGATATAGCCCGATGGGCTATGGATACTAGTCAGCCCAACTGGAAATCGGGTAAAGTGACATTCTACAACAAGGACAGTGCTGTCATGAAAGAATTATCATGGACAGATGGGTTTATTACCAAATTTGCAGAGAAAATTCCGCATGTAAAAGAGCACGCAGACGAGCAAATTTACCAGTATTTTGAGATTTCAGCGAACTCTATAATGATAGCTGACGCCGAGATTTTAAATTATTGGGATAAATAAAACTGCAGATAATTTGGGCGAAACATTAAAGGCTTCGCCCAGATCATTACAGACAAGAAACTCTGTTGAGGTGCTATGGTTGATCGGTCGCAAGCCAAAAGTAATTCTACCCACGTGAAAAAACCGACTTTTTCTGAAAAGAAAAGCGGAAGTCAGGTGGTTGATTATGCTACACCTGCTGAGTGTAAAATATATGTCGATGGGACCGAGATCAAAGAAGATATTTACTCAGTTCGTCTCGATCAGTATATCGATACTCATCATTTGTTGAGGGTTGGCATTCGACATGTTGGTATGTCTTCATCGGTAGAGTTTGATGATCCATCTAAGTATATGGATTTTCTCGGGAAACCAATATCTTTGGATATTATTCCTGGCGGTGAAATAGTAGATTCCAGCCGCAGTCTCAAGTTCATTGGTTTAGTGACAGAAGTACGGTTGGAAAATGATATCAACGCTATAAATATAGTCGAGGTGACGGCACACAGTCCAACAGTAACTCTTGATGCACATCAGCGTAATAAAGTCTTTGGCACAGGACAGGACTGTTCGGATATTGTTGGGCAGATTCTCTCCAATTATCAGATTACACAAGGAAGAATAGACGGAGCTTCAGTTGCAACAGCCAGCGGAAGTCTTAATCTTGAAGTCGATTCAGGTGTGCAGTACCGTGAAACTGATTATGCTTATATCAAGCGGCTGTCATCTGAGCACAAGATGTTTGCATACTATGATGGCACCGCATTCAATGTTGAGAAAGCCAAGAGTAATAATGAAGAGGAATTGGTTTGGAGGCAAACGTTGGGGGCGTTTTCGCTGGGTTTAGGAACAGCGCCAACCAAGTTTTTGGGAAGAGTATGGGATTCCAAGAAAAAGGAAATTGTTCAGTCTGAATCGGATAAATCGTCGGTACGAACAGCACTGTCGGAATTTTCCACGTTAGCGCTTGAGAGCTCAGAAAATATATTCTCTGTGAGCGGTGTATCTATGGCTCCAAAGCATACTAATCAGGCGAAGGCAGATGCTGCTGTGACCAGGGAGACGGAGAGTGCCGCGGGTCGGATGATTATCTGCGACGGCGTATCGATTGTTCCATCCATTATGGTCGGTTCCTGCGTCAAGATATCGGGAATGGATAGGCAAGATGGACAGTACTGGGTGCAGTCTGTCAGCCATGAGCTTGATGACAGTGGGAAATATCACAATTCCTTCCAGTGCACACCGCTTGAAGTGGCTTTGCCTGACCTTAAACGTGAAGGGCAGCCTTTTACTCACTTAATGACCGGTATAGTAACTGATAATGACGATCCTGAAGGTTTGGGGCGCGTAAAAGTTAAGTTGCCTTGGCATCGTGATGAAGAAACCCAGTTTATTAGGATGATCACACCCGATGGAGGGAGCGGGCGAGGTTGGTTTGGGTTACCGGAAATTGATGACGAGGTCGTAGTAAGTTATGAAAGAGGTAACTCTGACATGCCTGTTGTGCTGGGCTGTCTTTACAATGGACAGGATAAACCGCCAATTGCCAGTTCAGAAGCCCTTAATAGCGGTAAGGTGGAGAGCAAAGTTTTCCGCACACGAGGGGGGAATGAGGTTCGATTTGATGATGCTGATGGTTCAGAGAAAATAACTATCTCTCAAAAAGATAGTACCAATATACTGATGCTGAATATGGATGGTCCTAAAATTGTTATAGAGACCTCAGGTGATATCAGTATGAAAGCTACTAATATCAATCTCGAATCGACATCTGGAGATATTGTTCTGAAATCGGGCAGTAATATCAAGGGAGAGGCTTCGGCCAATGTGGAGTTGAAAGCAAGCGCTGATTTCAAGAGCGAAGGTGGTATGAATTATGAAGCCAAAGGGGGAGTAAGCTATAAGGCATCAGGGACAGAGGCCAACCTCGAAGGCGCAGCAATGACAACCATCAAAGGTGGTGTTGTCAAAATTAATTAGGCGATTGCATGGAATACTTGTCACTGCCTCTGGTACTCAGGGAAGGGTACCTCTCGCGTTGCACTCTTAAAGAATCCATTATTTATTCAATTGGTCTTATACTGAGCACACGCCGTGGCCAGTTGCCATTTGCGCCGAAGTTTGGTAGTGAGATATGGGAGCGTGAATATTCTGATCTGGTGACGTTGAACAAATCCAACCTGCGAAGCAATCTCCGTAATGCTATTGACCAATATGAGAAACGTCTGTATAATGTGGTAGTTTCACTTTCGTGGTCTGAAGGGGCAACATCAAATACTATGGATCAGGTAGTTAAAGTGAGCGGAAATTATATGGATGGGAATGAAGAGAAGAAACTACAGCACAGTTTTCGTATAGGTTGAGAAAGGTCTGTACGTGAAAGAAAAAGCGAACGCACCTAGATCACGATCTCAACAGCAGATATTTCAGGATATGTACCGTGAACTACGTGCTTTTAATACAAGTATCCCCGAATCATCGGAGCGTTTGGATCCTGTTATGCGCATGATGCTTGAGGTGTTCTCCCATCAGGTGGAACGTGTTGATAAAAGGCTTGATCTAACATGGGATGTATCTACTTCATCATTGATTAAGTCGGTTTGTCCTGAACATGGTCGTAGACCGGTACCAGCTTATACGGTGATGCGATGTAAGCCGATTGATCCAGTAATAGATGTAGATACGCACACCAAGTTTTTCTATAAAGAAAAGCGAGAGGGCGGACAGACATTCTTCTTTTCACCGGAATGTGAATCCCGGGTGATTGCCGCAGAAACAAAGAAAATTTACCTGTGTCATGATGATTCTGTTTTTGATCTTTCACCTTTATCCAATGGAGATAATAGCCAAGTATCTCAAGGTATTACTTCAGCATCATCTGGTCGTTGGCAGATGTTTGTTGCAGTTGATTACTCCGGTCCTCCTTCTGGTTTGCAGGGAGCGGTAGTATTTCTCACTGCTGCCAAAAAGGCTCTTAATCAGTTGAGTTGGGGGCAGTGGTATCCCGGAGCGCAAGATGGGTCTTTTTATATGGATGCTGGTTTCTGCCCCGGGCTGGTGGATAATGTTGAAGATGCTCTGGGTGATGGATCTAATGGAACTGACTGGGGTGGAATGCGCAGTGCTCGGGATTTGTTTATTGAACTTGAGGATAGTTTTGTAGCTCTTCCGCCAGAGTTTACAACCACATGGGAACTTGGTCCAATTGATCGCGACCTCGCTCGGCGATGCGGTAATAGTGGAGTAGCTTTGCCTCCGGAAGGTGAGAATTTCTATTGGATACGCATTGACTTGTCACCAAACGGTGACCGGAGAGCCTTTCAAGAGCAATCAGTTGGAATGTACTTTGACTGTCTTATAGCGACGAATAAGAACGAACTTACGTTGTTCAAACATACCGGAGCTAACAAGCTAGTTGAAATTGAAATTACAGAAAAAATCGAGGCTGTATTGGAAATAGTCTCGGTTGTTGATTCAAGTGGTAATGAGTATCGCAATATTCACGATCTTGAGGCTAATCCCAGTCAGTGGATCTATGTTCTAGAAGAACGACATGGACACTTGGTTTTGTGGTTTGATTTTTCGGATTTAATTGAAAGTTCGCCCGATTCAATTACTGTAACATATGCGGTGACCGCTGGAACGGCTGCCAATGGTATTGATGCTGGACATATCAGTGATCTTTACGAAAGCCACCCTGGATTGGACTCCGTTGGAAATGTCATTACTACTACCGGTGCCATACCAGCCAGAACTCAGGAGCAATTGTTGACCGAAGTTTCCACACGTCTCAGGCAGCGTGATAGAGCAACGACATTCAAAGATGTCGCTGCTTGGACAAGGACATTTGATCCTCGTATCCATCGAGTGGATTGTAACAGTGGAATCGTACGCGGTAGCAGGGGAGTTCATCGTTGTATTGTTGTGACAATTGCCCTTAACACTGAAGAATTCTTCAGCGAGGATGAAATATCACTTTTGCAGAAGCGTCTTAACAGCTTTCTAAAGATGCGAAGTACTGTGAATACTCAATATGTAGTGGAGGTTGCTAAGGTATGAATGCCGCCGACCTACCGGTGATGCCAGATCTGTGTAATCGCCGCTTTCCGTTTCATTGTGTGACAGCTCTGGTATTGTTGAAGAAACTTGGAGTTGATATTACGCTGATTCAGATGCGGTCGGTAGGTTGCTATGAAAACTATAAAGGTGAGATTCTCAAACAAACCCCAACTCCGGGGACCACGCTGACGGAACGTGTTCAGATTACTTTGGATGTTGGCCAATGGAGTGCGGTAGATATTCTCCCTTATCAATTCTTTTATGGTATGGCCGGTATCAGCGTGCGTTCCAGTGGTTGGGAAGATGATGCTCGAGCTTTGATGGCTCCTTTTGACGCCGCAACCGTTCGTGGGCAGGCCAACGCTGACTATGAGATGTTGAAGTTTGCTTTATCTACGATTGACTATGGACACTTACAACGGTTTCTGGGATTATTTGAGATTGATTCAAAACAAGATGTAGCTGATCGAAGAGAGGCTAATTTCTGGGCAGCCCTGTTACCTACATATCATATCTGGGCAGGGAATCCACGCCTTACCGTTCGAATTCTGCAGCATTTGTTTGGATATAGATTTATCATTCGAGAAAATATTCCCTCTTCTCATAATATCCCATCAACAATCCGTTCCCATTTGGGTTCTCAGTATTCTCGCTTGGGTTCTGAATTGGTGTTGGGGAAGTTGTTCACCGAGTATGACTCGGGATATGAAGTAATCTGTGAAGTTGGGCCTAAAGATATTAGAGATTGGCTTCCCGGCAAGAAAAAGCGAAAGAGACTAGAACGAACTCTTAATATGTGTATGCCAGGGAATCTTGAGTATCGTATAAAAATTAGAGTTAAAAGAGATATGTCTGCATTGGATGAAACACTTGGGAGAGCATATCTTGGTTTTGGAACATGTCTTGCAAGTCATAGTTTGCGGATTGGAATCAACAAACTTGACAGAGAGCATTAAAGAGAGTAAACTTTTTTATTTATGCTGTTGAGGCAACATGATGAGCTATTTAAGCTTAAATTCTGTTAACTGGCAGGATGGGATGCTGATTACTCAGCAGCACCTCAAAGACCAGGAAAAATACTTCGAGGAACTGTCTCGTTGGTATGCGCTACAGGTAGGGGATGGGTATGGATTAGTGCGGAAATCCACCGATGGTCGAGAAGCATTGGCTATGGATTTATCTGTTACCGGAGATCACCTGCGAGTGGAAGTCACTCGTTGCCAAGCTATTACTCAGGATGGCAGAGTTATTGAAATCAATGATCTCAATCAAAATGTCATATCGAGCGAAACTTTATTGAGTGATTCTCCAATTGCTGTTTACGTAAGTATTGATCCCCAATCTAAAAAACAGATTGGCGATCCTGATCCATCCGAAGAGATACCGCGTGTCCCGTCTCTGGCTTATTCTTATTCATTGCATCTTGGGCAACCTCCCAATCTGTCGGTTGGAAGCTACATTCAGGTAGCAGAACTGACTGTGACTGGGAATGATATCAGCCAGTCAAAGGATTTCTATCCTCCGTGCATGACGTTATACGCTCACGAAGATTTACACGGACGGGCGAATGATTACCGTAACCGACTTGAAAACCTGCTTTCGCTGTGTTCTCAGGCTTACAAAACAGTAGTTGCTGGTGGATTACTTGTCGGTGAAAAAACGGAACTTCAAACTGCTTTCAGGGATGTTGTTTTTCAGTTTGGATACCATTTATCATCATCGCTTGATGACTTTATGGTGGGACGCAACGCAGGACATCCGCTTGTATTGGTGAATTTTTTCAAGAAGCTCTTTCGTACTTTAACAACACTCATGAATTTTCAACCGGGACTGAAGGATTTGCTCAATGAGAGATTCTTTATACGTGAATTACATTCCGATATTGGGAGCTTCATGTCTTCTGTTGACAATTTCCTGCTATCGGAATACAACCATCAAGATATTGGTGGACATCTTCGAGCAATCGATAAATTATTAAAGGTTGTGCATGGTATTTTTGGCTTTCTGGCTCAGGTCAAGAAAGATCAACTGGGCGAGCAGGCTGTTGCTACCGATACAGTAACTTATGAAGGAAAGACATACAGGGTGGTTGAATACTCGGAGATTCGAACAGAGAAATCAGCGGGACTTATTTATCTTTTGATAGATATTCCAACACCGTGTCCAGTTGCAGATATGGTAACATTGTTGTCAAAGGACTTGTTTAGTGATGCTGAATGGAAACTGATGCAAGTACGTCTGGGGCTTAATGAAGCGCGCGGATTGGGTGAAACCGACCCAATCACGATTGATACGGTTGCCTTTGGCAATAAAGTAGCACTCAGAGCGCATGATATGGTTAAGACGTCAGCTGTCAATCGGGTTAATCTCATTTTTCGTGGTGTGCCGGATGTTGGTAAGTTTGACAATCTGGGTAAATCTGACCTTATTGTATATGCGGTATAGTTTGTTGAAAGTTGGTATGACAAGTGGATGTTAAATCATATATTGATGAACTCTTTCGTTATTTGAATAGTTATGAGACTAAGTACTCTGAGTTTCAGACTGAAGCATTTTTGCAGACCTATAATGGTATTCGCGCTGTGTTCAAAGCTCTACGCGAAGAACGTAATCAGGCGGTAGAAATTGATTATGCCTTCTTGGATGCTATCAGACTGACACCTCTTACAAGCTCAGATCTACGGCAACTTACGGTCCAGATTCTTATCAGCTTCTTTGAAGCGGTGGCCGATGTTGATGGTCGCACGAATCAATCTTATAATTATTCCCGTCAGCTCAGGCCTATAAAGCAAGATGTTCCGTTTTTTGAACAGCATTTACTTCCTCTTTTGTTTGCCAAAGGAGCTCTTAACAATAATTTCCAGCTTCATTATTTTATATTGAAGGAAATTGGACAATATCTTAATTCCTTTGGTCGTCCGATAAAGGCTGATCTTAGCCCCGAGGATTACCTGGCGTTTGATGATGGTCGAAAATTCCTTGAATTGACCCGTCGTTATCAGCACTTTGGCTCCGATTTACTGGACGACCGCACTTCTCTTGAGTTTCATCTTGAGAGAATTGGCGAATTCAGGAAGCTGTCCCAGAAGAACCATCTGTACAAATTATATGTTAACAATTGGGGATACTTGCGGAGAAAGAACTTCTGGGTCAAAGTAAAAGTCTTTTTTGGTGAAATAAGTGGTAAGATAAAAGGACTTTTCTCAAGTTTTAGATACACACGTTTGGCTTTCAGTCAGAGAAAACCAGCGTTTTTTCTGCTTGTGTTTTTTATTTTGTTTTGGATAGCGATTGCTATCGCTGTGCCGTATGCCTGGAATAAATATGAAGATGGAAAACTGGATGACCTGAAGGATAGGATAGAAAACGTTAAGTAACTAACAGTAATGGAAGATTTGCTCAAGGATTAATTAACAAAGATAACGGGCGTTTAGAAAACTGTGGATTTTGCAAAGATATTGAAATTTGGCAAGAAGGGTGCCAAGAAGGCGACCCCGAAGGATAAAAAGAAAGCCGACACCGGCTTTGATTGGCCGTCTGGTATTCGTATTGGTGTTTTTGGTCATAGTAATTCCGGCAAGACGGTCTATTTTACTGTTCTTAATGAGGACTGTAAGGTTGCGCGCGATCTTCAGATATCAGTAACAGATAACGTTACTGCAGGGGAGTTGCTGTCAAACTTCAAAAAAATATGGGGTGTTGGTACACACTCTGGTCCAGGCACACATGTTGATTTACAAGAAGAACGAAAGTTTCCAGATCTAACACAGCGTGACAGGATTTTGCAGTTCACAGGTATCATTGACAAGGATAGTAAGACACCTGTAGTTTCTTACGATTACCCCGGAAATGCAGTAGATATTTCTGAACCTGACGATTACACAGATAAAGTGGCCGACTTTATGGATGGTTGCGACGGTTTGTTGTTTTTCTTTGATCCAAAAGTACTTGGCTCTGAAATCAAGTGTCAGGCTCATATTGCATCTTTTGTAAGTATGTTGGAACGGTTGGCACCGCTGGAAGAGCGGTTGCCAATCCCAGTGGCTTTGGTTGTAACGAAAGCTGACACACTTAATGGCTTTGCCGGTGATGAGCAGGTTGTTCTTATTGGTTCCGGTGAAGAGCCGGTTCTCTGTGAGGACTATGGGGTCTTTTTGGAGGAAGTCCTTACCAATGAGAGAATCACTCGCGACGCTGCTTGGGCTGGTACAGTGCGTGAAGTACTCGTAAAAACGAAAGATTTTATCAAGGTGGCGGTAGGACGCACACTGGATTTTCAGATATTTTTCATTTCACAAACTGGTGAGCCGCCAGAGAAAATTGGCGAAGAGGAAGGCCGATCGCTGTATAAGCCGCCCGAGAAAGTGCGCCCAGTGGGTGTGCGAAAGCCCATGTACTGGTTATTGAAAGCAATCGCCCGTAACCGAAGCCTTGGTAAACTAAGGACTTTTACAAAATGGGTACGCCTTTTGTCTATTTGCTGGATTCTTTTGGTGTCACTGGTATATATGTACCATTTCTGGTTCCAGTTGGGACGGACGACAGGGTTTGAGAACAATATCCTCAATGGACGCATTGCTTCTGAGTGTAGCGAAGGAGATCTTAAAAGCATTGCAAATAAATATGGTCATTATTATGGTAGATGGTTGGTAAAAAGGGTGTTTCCCGAATTTAGAACCAAAGCTAAGGATTTGTCTGAAAAGTACAAATATTTTGAAGTAGGCTCCCGCAATTCTACGCTTAATAAGACTATTAAAGAATTTACAAATATTGTGACTAATAAAGACCTGTGGCCGGATAAAAACCCAACTGGGGATGATGTTATTCTCAGCCCCAGAAACAAGAAATTAGAAACTGGTATGAAATCGTTCCAGATACCTGAAGATTCAACATCAGTTTTGGCTAAACGAGTTAAACGTGCTCTGAAATTGTGGGACTTGTTAAAGGCTTGTATCCCAAATATGGCTGATACTGGTAAGTGGAATGAATTACATCGAACAATAAAACTCTATACAAATACTCCTGGCAATGAAATAAATACTGCAGAAAGTGAGCTTTTTACCGCTCTTTTGAATCAGAAAGCTAAAGAGGAAAAAAAGGAAGAGAGTAAAGAAGCTACAATCGATTTTCAGGCGAAAGTAGAGCAGATTAACAGCAATAACAATCCAAAATATCGATTAGACACAGCCGTTAGGGATTTAAAAAGAATCCGAAAGCAGTTAAATCCTGACTCAGATGAATACAAAAAGATTACTAAATATATAAGTGAAGCCAACTGGTGGAAACATGAACGAACCTATAAGTTCGTCATTCGTAATCTTCCGCAGGGAGCTCATCTGCATGTGGAAATAACAACTGAGGGAGAGAGTCCCAAATGGAGCAACTACGACCAATGGTTCGCAGGACAGAAGCATTCAATTACTTGGAAGCCTGGCGATAATATAAATATTGCTTTGTCTCTGGAAGATAATATGGAGTGCAATTGGGGAGCAAACGCTTCTGACTATGTGATAATTGATAAGAAGTATTCCATATTTTATATGGAAGGACAGATTGAATTTACTAATATAGGCAAGAATGCAAAAATTAGTTTTTCTCCGGGTCTTAATGGTAATCTTCCTACATTGGAGGAATAAGCCTGAGGTTATGTACATTTACAACAATATGAGGTGAAATATTATGAATAGTTTTATTAGAATCAGAGAGACTTTTGCTATTACTCTTTTTTGTTTAATAGCATTTGCTGTTAGTGGTGTAGTTAATGCAGCCACTATTCAGATTCTCGAGGGAACTCCTGTCAAATTGAAGTTCAAAAAAGATTTGAAAATAACATCTGGAGCTTTTAAGAAAAATGACATAATTCCAATCACTCTCGATCAACCAATTGATATGAATGGGATAATTCTTGTGGGAGCTGGTGCAGAGGGACAAGCAAGGGTGGTCGAAGTAGAGAAAGCAAAACGTGGAGGGAAGCCTGGTTCTATCAAGATAGAATTTGTTGAGATTAAACCTAACGGTAAATTCAACCTCTCTGAGGGGGATGCTATCAATCTTAAAGGCGGACAAATTGAAGCAACAGGAAAGAAAAAGGGCTTCTGGCCATACTGTTTTTTCAAGTTTATCCTCAAGGGGGGTGAGGCTGAGATAGAAACCGACAAGGTTTATGAAGTCGAGGTGGCTGAGACCGTTTTGATGCAGAGCAACGAGTAGTCATCGAGTTGAGATT
>JAYEIF010000028.1:0-5363 GCA_034659895.1 Candidatus Zixiibacteriota bacterium | reverse complement strand
GCATGAGCTAAGCCATAATGGATTTGTCATATCAGTTCAGTAGGGCAGTCCGCCGAGGCGGATAGACCTGCTGCACCTAACCATTTACTTGTCACTCTGGCCGGTTTACTTGTCACCCAAGTCTGTTTACTTGTCACCACAGCCTGTTTACTTGTCACCCCAGCGAAAGCTGGGGTCCACCCTACAGATAAATATACAGGCGGTGTCTGCTGGATTCCTGCGTCCGCAGGAATGACAATGCAATTCATGCTGCACCCGCCGTGGCGGGAAGCATGAGCTAAGCCATAATGGATTTGTCACCCCAGTTCAGTAGGGCAGTCCGCCGAGGCGGATAGAGGTTCTGCCGTTCACTGCCGGTTTATCTCATCCCGAGCGGAAGTTTGTTTCATCCCGAGCGGAAGTTTGTTTCATCCCGAGCGGAAGTTTATCTCATCCCGAGCGGAGTCGAGGGACGGACAACACAAGACTACTCGCTACCTGTCCGTTTGACAGGCGGGCGCGCCCGCCAAAGGCGGGGAGATTGTGGTACATAGTAACGAATTATTCAACAAGCCCTACTTGTCACCCCAGCCTGTTTACTTGTCACCCCAGCGAAAGCTGGGGTCCACCCTACAGATAAATATACAGGCGGTGTCTGCTGGATTCCTGCGTCCGCAGGAATGACAATGCAATTCATGCTGCGCCCGCCAAAGGCGGGGAGATTGTGGTACATAGTAACGAATTATTCAGCAAAACCTAAACACCAACACTTTGAGCAATGTAAATCCAAAGCTTTTCTCTCAAATAAAAAATACCGGCCAAAGTGACCGGCATTTTACATTCATACAATTGCTAACTGTTATGAATTAATCTATTGGAACTGTTTCTGCTGAAATTTCACTCTTAATGTTGTCAAACCCTGATTCGCTGCGACTGAGTTTCTCTCCGCGCATCAGTTTATTCGCTATTTGCATCAATTGATCGAGATTTAACTTGGTAATATGAGCATCTGCTTTCAAATACTCGGCGCGACTTTTCATCCCAATATCACCAATAGAGGAATACACAATAACAGGTGTGGATGGTTCCTCGGATTGGCGGATTTTCAATGTGAGAGCCAACCCATCCATCTGGGGCATCTCAACATCACAGATAACTAAATCAAATTTTTGAGTCTGAAAAACCTCCCAGCCTTGTGCGCCATCATGTACAGTTTTTACCTTACAACCCTGTTCAGTCAACTCTTCTTGAAGCATGGCACGTACTGCAGGAGAATCCTCAGCTATCAGAATACTCCTACCGCTAAGATCAATGTCCGTGCTGTGGGCTGTTGGAACCTGAACACCCAGATGTGGACAAAGATCCAGAAGAATGGTCTCATAATCCAACAATTGCACCATCAGTTCTTCAGTAGGTCGAACAATACCAATGGTATAACGCTGATCAATTCCTCTAAAGACTTTCTCTGCGTCAATGACATCTTCCCATTTGAAGTGATGGAGCCAGTTTATTTGATCCACCCATAAACCTGTAAGGATTCCAAAAAACTCTGTCACAATCACCTTGCTGGACTTGGTATCCTCGTTTGTGATCCCCAAAAAGGCAGACAAATCAATCAGGGGAATCAGTTGCCCCATATCCTTGAATACCCCCTTAATCGCTGGATGAGTTTCAGGAATTTGCGTAAAATCATTCAGATTTGAAACAATCTTACTAACCTTGAGTATGTTTATCCCGAAAATCAAACCACTGGCGCTATACTCCAGAATGCGCAGTTCATTTGACCCCGATTTTAGATACGATTCCGCATCCATTTTCATATTCATTTTATTCTCCCCTTAGCTTTTTGCAATTTTACTGAAAACACTGCTCCACCATCAGGGTGATCATCAGCCATTACCGTTCCTCCCATTCCAATGGCGGCGAGCTTACAGAAATAAAGACCAAGACCAACCCCGCGATGTTTCCTCTTCGCTCTTAGGTCAACTTGGCCAAATTTTTCAAATAGAATATCAGGTTCAATATCTCCAAGCCCTGCCCCAGAATCTTTAACGTGGATATAAACTGAATTATTTTCTGTGCTTGTATATACTATTATTTCCCCATTTGTTGGAGTATGTCGTAAAGCATTAAATACGAAATTGTCCAGTGTCCTTTTAAGCAGATGGGCGTCAGCTTTAATTAAATCATTACTGCATATATTGCCAATTTTGATATCAATTCCATTTTCTGCTGCAGCCCCATTTGCCATGCTAACCACCTCTTCAATGAGCGGTCCCGGCTTTAACTCGGTCATTTTGACCGGCAATCCAGTATCTCCAGATTTGACCACAGCAAGAATATCGTAAATGATTGCCTCTGAGCGTTTCATTGCAATTTCAGTGGATGAAACTATTTGACGATGTGTTTGTTTCTCGTAGTTGAATCTTCCATCGTTGATAAGCTTAAGAAGATATTTCATCGTGGCCAGTGGAGATTCTATGTCATGAATAAATAAAGAGAATATCTCCAACCACTTATCAGCATTATGATTATCCTCTGTTTCGATTGCTTGAACGTTCTTTTCGTCTGTTATAGTATCCATTAATTCCCTTAGATAATTTATATTGCATCTGTTTTTAATAGATGTTCATACTTATTTGTATCGTCAGGTAATTGGAAATAGTTATAGCATTTTAAAAAACAGGTAGTAGCTATGTCTTTGTTATGAAATTGGCAAAGAAAAGCAACCTTTTACAAACGCAGGCAACTTTAATTACAAGTGTTTGCAATTATGGAACTTGCAGTTTGTTCAAAAGAAAAGGCCGCCTTGCAATAAGACGGCCTTACTATTTGATAAGGCAAAAGGGGCTACATATCATTGAGAATATATTTGTATGGATTTATTGATTTATGGTTACGAATTACTTCGTAGTGCAGATGTGGACCCGTAGAATAACCAGTCGAACCAATTAGCCCGATAACATCCCCGCGTTTGACATATTCGCCGCGCTTGACCTCATATCCTGACAGGTGTGCATAACGAGTCACGAAACCATAGCCATGGTCAATCGCTACGCTCTTACCCAAACCACCATTCTTTCCTTCTGATACAACCTTACCATCAGCCGCCGCTACTACAGGTGTACCAATATGATTAGCAATATCAATACCACGATGCATTCGTATGATACCGGTGAAAGGGTCCGGTTTCATACCATAACCACGAGAAATCCAGCCCTTGGAAGGCCAGATGGAAGGAGTGTGATTAAGGCGATCTTTAATGGATAACAACGAGGATTCTACCTCGGCGTATTTCTCTAATTCAAACTCTGACAGTCTCAGGAGATGATCAACCTCCGCCTCGGTATTGAGAGCCTCAGTCTCTGTTTCAGAACGAACAACAGGTTTGGGAAAACTAGGACCGCCTATACCCAACTGACGTTGCTGCAAATCAATCTCAGGGAGTTCAAAGAGTGATCTAATGTGAATTTCCTTTTGGACCAGTTCCTCATAACGACTCTCTACCTCCGCCAGATGCCAGCGCATTTGCTCATACTTATTTTGTAGCGTCTGATTTTCGGTTTGGAGCGTTTTAAGCTCTTTGTTGTCAACTCGGTTTGAGAAAAATTTAGCCGACAAGAAAAAACTGCCGAACAGCAAAAATATAACAACCAAAGCAATGCCGTATATCAACGCAACCGGCATTCGGAACTGTTTAAGTGTCCCCTCAGAGTTGGGGATCAACATCAATGTTAATTTCTTTTTCCACACACTAAAGAGTCCTTCAAACTACTTATAATCAGTTAAGCGATTTCAGATGGAACATCCTCCACCACCACAATGGGCGCTAACGTAGCACTCAGGCCAGTAGTTTGTCAAGTTTAATCAGAAATTTACTTTATCAGGAAATACTCCTGTTTCAAAACTTTCTCCACAACTTTAACTAACTTATTCGAATTCAGAGCCTGTAAACTGTACAGATGCCAAAAAGTCTTTTTTGGCAATCCAAACCGAGGACGTTGTCTCTTCTTTTCCATCATTGTTGCTACCTCCGAGTGATTTGTATTCACCCGATAGCAACATTAGTCATACTTATTCTATCGGGCAAATATGCTCTGGGAATTAACTATTTTCTCCTGTTTCAGTAAACGCACCTTTTGTGCCAAGTGGAAACAGAGGGAAAAATGAAGTGACGGAGGTGTATCTCATTGCAACACAACTATATACCGCCAGCCATTTGGATGTGCCGATTTATAGCCGCTTGACTATGTCATTTTTTTATGGGATTATTCCATTACTTGTTGAGATTGTGCCTATAGTTGTTTTCCCTTTTTCTGATTTGAAGTTTGTTCAGATTTTGATCAGAGTTAATCTCATAGGGTGAGCAGAGCAGAGCACAACCTGCTGTACTGGTTGACGGCTATGCTTTAACAGATTAAATTCCTAATGATAGAATGCCTAAGCCATCTAACAATGGGAGGATTATGTCCGACTTAAAAGATAGAGTTGTACTGATAACCGGTGCATCATCGGGAATTGGTGAAGCCTGCGCACATAAATTCGCCGAACGCGGTGCGAAGCTCATTCTGGCGGCGCGCCGTTTTGACCGTCTGGAGAAACTGAAAGGCGAACTTGACACCGAATGCCATATCATTGCTCTGGATGTCCGTAACAGGGATGCCGTTAAAAAAGCTATAGGCAATCTCAACAATGGGTGGGAGGAAATTGATATCCTTGTCAATAATGCCGGTCTTGGACGAGGGTTGGATAAATTGCAAAATGGAAATATCGATGATTGGGAAGAGATGATTGACACGAATGTCAAAGGATTGCTGTATGTGTCTCGGGCTGTACTTCCCGGAATGGTAGCTCGCGGATGCGGGCAAGTCATCAATATCGGCTCTATTGCCGGCCATCAGGTCTATCCGGGAGGTAACGTTTACTGTGCTACCAAACATGCTGTCGATGCCATTACTAAGGGAATGCGTATTGATTTGGTTGACACACCGATTAGGGTTTCGACTGTTGATCCTGGTCTGGCTGAGACAGAATTTTCTTTAGTACGATTACATGGTGACAAGGAACACGCACGACAGACATATCAGGGCTACAAACCTCTTGTTGGAAATGACATTGCCGAAGCTGTGGTTTGGGTCTCTGACCGCCCGGAACACGTTCAAATAGGCGAGGTAATTATTTATCCAACCGCTCAGGCATCAACAATGATTCTTGATAAACGGGAGTAAGATTCAGCGTCAGGTTGGCAAACCACCTCGGCGGACTGCCAAGCTGACGTTTCCTTAATAAAATAGTAGAACCCCTAAAAGGGTTCCACATTGGGGAGCTTATCTAACCACCCACCGCGGCGGATAAGCTACCCACATCTCCGTGTTAAAAGATTA
>JAYEIF010000027.1:0-5397 GCA_034659895.1 Candidatus Zixiibacteriota bacterium | reverse complement strand
TTTCCAAATTCAGTTGATATAATTGAACAGGCAATCCGCCTAGGCGGACTGGACAGGTAATGCCTGCTGGACAGGCAATGCCTGCTGGATTCCTGCTTCCGCAGGAATGACAATAATAGGGGAATGATAATAATAGGGTCTGCTGAATAAAGTACCTGTCCGCTCGACAGGCGGGTAAGTTCTTTGTTCATAAATAGATAAGCATGTTTTGTATTATTTTAAGTGAATGGGTTTTGTTATAAATAGCTTCCCAATTTCATCGGGACACCGATTTCATCGGGACACCAATTTCATTGGGACACCAATTTCATTGGGACACCAATTTCATTGGGATACCTGATAAACATTCTACACGCCACGGCGCACTTCCTGTGCGCCGACAGGCACGTCAGCACAAGGCCGCCCGCTACCTGTCCGCTTGACAGGCGGGCGCGAATTGGAAATTGTGGTACATAGTAACGAATTATTCAGCAACTCCTAAGTAAATCCATATACTCTACCGATATATATACAAATTGTGATTACCTGTTTTGAATCTCATTAATGCTGATTTTCGAGACAGGTAGATGTCGGGCTTGTGAGGATTAACACAGCAAGGATCTTTCTTTATTGAATCACGAGTATAAATAATGAAAAGGATGTTGGAAAACTCAAAATGGAAGATGATATGGCTACTGATTTATATGGCTTGCGAATTGCCAAAGGAAAATTAAATACAGCAAAGAGAGGAAAAACACTTAGCAAACATATCCTGTTGTTGTTTTTCCTATGTCTTTTTGTCCTTTCTTATACAACTGTCTGTTTTGCTGTGGAAAGCAATCAGAATCATGATAATTCACAAAAATGGCTGAATCCGGATGAACAGGTATGGCTGAAAGAGCATCCCGTTATTCGTATTGCGCCTGATCCATATTTCCCTCCAATAGAGAGTATTGACAAAAATGGCACATACCATGGCATTGCAGCTGACTATATGGAATTATTGTCGGAAATGCTCGGCGTTCGGTTTGAAGTCATACGATGCAAAAATTGGGATGATGTTCTCAAGAAAGCGAAAAATTGTGAAGTTGATGTGCTTCCAGCGGCAGCACAAACACCGGAGCGAAAAAAGTATCTGAAATTTTCCGATTCGCATATAGAATTCCCCGGTGTCATAATAACCAGAGAAGATGCGCGGCAAATTAAAAACCTCAGTGATATCAAGGCAGGAGAAAAACTCGCAGTAGTTAAAGGTTATGTATGGCAAGAGTTCATCGAGAGGGATTACCCAAATATTAATCTCCTGCTGGTTCACGACATGGTTGATGGCTTCAGGAGAATAGCGGTTGGCGAGGCAGATGCCATAGTAGTCACACTGCCAATTGCAATACACTACATTCAAGAGGAAGGGATCTCAAATCTGCACGTTACAGGCAAAACTGGTTATTTCACTCGTCTGTCCCTGGCTGTGCGAAGCGATTGGCCTGTGTTGCATCATATCTTTGGAAAGGCTCTTTTGCAGATTTCACCTGAGGAACACGCTGAGATCATGGGAAACTTTGGGTCTCTAAAAGAAATACCCTTGTGGAAGCAGAAAGCATTTTTGATTCCCACGCTAATCCTTGCAGTAGCGCTCATATTCATTGCCATATTTTTTGTATGGAACAGAACATTAAGAAAACAAGTGAATTCTCATATTGGGGCATTTAAGGAGAGTGAGAGGAATTTCAAGGATATTGCCAACAATACACCGGTAGGATTAATCATAGCCGATAAAAAGGGGAATCTTCTTTATGCAAATAAACGATTCTCTGAAATAACAGGCTATAATGTTAAGGAGTTGCGGGGTAAAAATGGTTTCGACTTGCTAACCCGCGAGCAGGACAGGGAAAAATATAAGGAGATGATGCAAAAGAGAATACTTGATCAAAATAAAGATGTATCATCTCAATATGAACGCATAATTGTACGGAAAGATGGCAAAGAAGTCCAGACCGAATTCTTCACCACCATGACCAGGTGGAAAGGAATGGACTGCCCAATGGCTCTTGTCCAAGATATTACCCATCGCAAGCAGGTGGAAGAGAACTTGCGCGAAAAAACTATAACGTTGAATAATATTCTCAAAAGCGCTAGCGATATGGCAATTATTACAACAAGTCTGGATTTCCATATCACCTATTTCAACCCAATAGCTGAAAGGCTATATGGCTATAATGCAAGAGATGTTATTGGCAAGACTGTTCAGGAATTATATACAGTTGAGGATGTTGATCCTGAACAATTCGATAAAGCCATTATCAAAGTTAATGAAAAGGGAAAGTATACTTACACACTGAGACAGGAAATAGAAAATAGGGTTCGATTTATCGAGTCACGCGTGTCAGGGATTTTTGATTCGGATGAAATACTGATTGGTTATTCTATTTTCAGCAAGGACATCACAGAACGCAAGCAATCCGAGGCTGAACTGAAAAAAAGTAGAGACGAGTACAAGTTAATAATCGAGAATATCAATGAAGTATTCTACCGAACCGACATCAATGGCAATCTGATTATTGGCAGCCCATCAGGTCCAAGACTTTTGGGATATGACTCTACTGATCAAATGATAGGACTTAATATCGCAAAGGACTTATACGCTATACCGGAAGAGCGTGATGAGTTTTTGAAATTGTTGAGCAAAAATGGCAAGGTTAGTAATTATGAGGTGACACTAAAGAAAAAGGATGGCACATTAATCTTAATTATTGTAAACAGCCACTATTACTACGATGAAGAAGGGAACATCCTTGGCGTAGAGGGATTTTTCACTGATATAACAGGGCGCAAAAAGATGGAGAATGAATTGCGCAAGAGTGAGGAGCGATACCATCGAATAGCTGATGCAACTACGGATTATATTTATACAGTACATATCGATGATGATGGAAAACCTGCAAAAACCATTCATGGTGTGGCTTGTAAGTCAGTGACCGGGTATTCTCCGGAGGAATTTATAAATAATCCGCATCTATGGATTCAAATGATTCCTGAGAAAGATAGGGACATTGTCAGGGATCAGACATCGCGTATCCTATCGAATAATGTCCCCGAGCCAGTTGAGCATCGCATTATACATAAGGACGGTTCCATCCGATGGGTAAAGAGCTCTCTGGTTGCCAACCGCGACAACCATGGCAATCTTCTTTCTTACGATGGCCTTATCTCTGATATAACCGAACGCAGAAAGATTAGCGAAGAGTTAGAAAAGACCAATAAACGGCTGGAACTTGCAATGGATGCAGGGGAACACGGGTTTTGGGATTGGGACCTTGATACAAACGATGTTTATTTTAGCCCGCGATATTACACAATGTTAGGTTATGAACCGGGTGAACTTCCCATGCGGCTCGAAACATGGGTTGATCTACTGCATCCTGACGACAGAGAGGCAACTGTCTCCACAGTACAGGAATATGTAAGGAAAGCTCAACAATACGAAGTTGAGTTCAGACTTCGCACTAAAGACGGCGGGTGGCGTTGGATTTCTGGCAAGGGGAAAGCTTTTGAAAAGGGTTCGTCTGGTAAGCCCAATCGTGTTGTGGGAGTACATGTGGACATCACTGAGCGCAAGCAAATAGAGATTGAACTGAAAAAAAGCAGGAACGAATACAAATTAATTATCGATAATATCGATGAAGTATTCTACCGAACCGATACCAACGGGAATGTTGTCATGGTCAGCCCATCAGGCGCCAAATTGTTAGGATATTACTCTGCCGACGAGATGAAAGGACTTAATATCGCAAATGACTTCTATGCTGTACCGGAAGAGCGTGATGAGTCTTTGAAATTGTTGAGCAAAAATGGAAAGGTTAGTAATTATAAGGTTACACTAAAGAAAAAGGATGGCACATTAATCTTAATTATTGTGAACAGCCACTACTACTACGATGCTGAAGGGAATATCCTTGGTGTAGAGGGACTTTTCATTGACATAACAGAGCGCAAGAGTCTCGAGGAACGTGAAGCGCGAGCCCAAAGACTTGAAACCGCTGGACAGATAGCAGGGCAGGTTGCCCATGATTTCAACAACCTTCTGGCTCCTCTGACAGCATATCCTGAGTTAATTAGAGAGCATCTTCCAAAGAATCACAAAGCGTTATCATACTTAGGCGGTATTGAAACAGCAGCAAGTCGAATAGCTGATATAAATCAAGACTTGCTGACACTTGGAAGGCGAGGATATTACAAACAGGGACCTTTGAATTTGAATGAAATCATCATTCAGGCAATTGAGGGAATGGGACATCTTCCTGACACACTGAATTGTGAAATTGATCTTGAAGAAAAATTGAGAAATGTCAATGGCGGTGGTGCTCAGATACATAGAATTTTTATGAACTTACTGCACAATGCTCGTGATGCTATACAGGATATTGGAAAAATCTACATCAGGTCTGAAAACTACTACGTTGACGAGGTTTCTGTCATCTATGGTCATGTGCCCAAAGGTGAATATGTCAAACTGACAGTGTCAGATAATGGTTGCGGGATACCAAAAGATATTGCCGATAAGATATTTGATCCTTTCTTTTCCTCCAAATCAACTGATCGGAAAAAAGGCTCAGGACTTGGTTTGAGTGTGGTTCAATCTGTAATGCAGGATCATGGAGGATATATTGACCTTAGTACCGAAGTCGATAAGGGGACTTCATTTTATCTGTATTTCCCTGTAACGTATGAATCTATTCAGGAAACAGAAAATGACTCATATTCCGGCGGAAATGAATCAATTCTGATTGTTGATAATGACGAAATACACCGTGATGTTTCAAGTGAACTCCTGAAAGAATTAGGATACAATGTTACCGTTACTGAAAGCGGCGAAAAAGCAATCGAGATTCTAAAGGAGAACCACCAGGATCTTATGGTTCTGGATATTGAAATGCTATCGGGGATAGACGGAGTTGAGACATATCGGCGAGCAGTTGAAATCAACCCAAGTCAAAAAGCAATAATTGTATCAGGAACTTCAGAAACAAAAAATGTTCTCGAAGTTCAGAAAATGGGCGCAGGAGCTTTTATCAAGAAACCCATTACAAAAATATCTATTGCCACAACTGTAAGACGGGAGCTTGACAGAAAAACAAGGACAAAAATAGAACAGCAAGTATAACAGCTATTTTTGTTCAATAGTCAAGGCACGCTGAATAAAGTAATAGCTCTTTGTTTACCTAGGGCATACTGCCATTCCTCAATTATTGCCATTCCCCTTTTTATTGTCATTCCTCTTTTTTATTGCCATTCCTCTTTTTTATTGTCATTCCCCTATTATTGTCATTCCTGCGAAAGCAGGAATCCAGCAGGCATTGTCTGAACAACAGGCATTGCCTGTCAAGCAGGCATTGCCCGTCCAGTCCGCCTAGGCGGATT
>JAYEIF010000026.1:0-5553 GCA_034659895.1 Candidatus Zixiibacteriota bacterium | reverse complement strand
ATCAAATTCAGCCATATTACTCACTATGCTGAAACTATCGAGATCACTATTTCTGATTCTGCTATGATTCATGATGTTTTCCTTCGTCCGGCCGTGATAGAGCTACCGGGAACGACTGTTTACAATAGGGCTTGTTGAATAATTAGTTATTATGTACCACAATCTCAAATTCGCGTAGCGGGCGGCCTTGTGCTGAAAGTGCGCCATGGCGTGTCGCCCGTTTCTATACACACAGCGGAGACAAGCCCCGCTGCTACGCGAGCTGAAAGTGCGCCGTGGCGTGTAGAATGTTTATCAAGTGCAAACCTTTTAAGCTATTTATAACAAAACCCTTTCACTTGAAACAATACAAAACATGCTTATCTATTTATGAACAAAGAAATTATTCTTTATTCAACAAGCCCTACAATAAACCATTGGAAGAGCAGGTTAATACAGCATCAAAACCTTACTCGGAGATAGGTTTTGGTTTTGGGCGCATTCCACCGATATTCCTGAGTGCATTTTTTACATGGCAACTGTCTGATTATGATACAAACGATTTCACATTCAAGATTGGGATGTTATTCTAACCTGTTTATTTGTCAATTTGTTATAAGGCATAAACGTTGCGACATACGATGGTTTTAATAACATCCAAATCTGCGTCTGTTAAAAATCTGCCCCGAGGGAAAATGAGTAGGTCGGTTTGTCAGAAACATTCCTGAAATCGGTTGACCATGCAAGGTCGTAGCGAAGGAGGATGAACCCGAGATTGGCGCGCATGCCAAACCCAAAACCTGTTTTAATGTCCTTGAGTCGAGAACCTTCCACGCTTGTGCCACCCTTGAAGTTGTTATTGGTCCAGGCTGCTCCGATGTCAGTGAACACTGCACCTATTATGTTAGAAATAGTTATCGATAGTGGAAACTGTGTCTTGAAGTATCTAATCATTGGGAATCGGAATTCCCAGTTGACAAGACCAAACCGATTCCCAGACAGTTCATAGTATGGTGTGCCGCGTAGCGGAGTGACAACTTTGGCAAAATAAAGATTATTAACATTATAGACCTTAGCGTCAAGGGTTCGGTTGCCTATCCAGTTCGCAGTTCCACCAAGGAAATATTGCTT
The DNA here is from genome assembly GCA_034659895.1 of Candidatus Zixiibacteriota bacterium. GTDB lineage: Bacteria > Zixibacteria > MSB-5A5 > GN15 > FEB-12 > B120-G9. The sequence continues at coordinate 4,443 of JAYEIF010000026.1, read as the reverse complement.
GGGAGTATTACCAAAAGACGCCCCACCGGACAGCCGAAAAGCCATCGAGAAAGCCCCTTTGAAGTGCCAGTATTTGCGATAATCAAGATCAACAGCTTGAAATTCGGTACTATCTGTATCAAATAAATTGATTCCATACTGAAGTGAAAGTTTTGCCCTTCGCCCGTTGACCGGACCGGTCAATCCCCAGATAATGTTATCAGTAACATAAGCCAGCTCACTTGTGGTTATTTTTGAACTGCGAGCTTCCCGCGTATCGTTAAAGTCGTGATATTCACGATCTATGAAATACTGAGAGACTCCCAATTGTAGTCGGCTAAAGGTAGAGAATGGTCGACGGGCAAATGTCTGAACTCCGTAGAAACGGTCAGAAAAAAGACGATCCGAGTTGTCGATGTAGTAATTTTTTGAGTGGAACAGACCAAATCCAACATTCGTCCTATATCGATTATAGAAGTAATATGCCTGGATATATGATTGGTCTATCGTATTCACCAAGTCAGTAGTTATGTAAATCTGGTTGTTGCCCAGATAATCTGAGAAAACAAAATACGATTGTCCTCGAAGGCCAAAGAACGTGTCATAAGCAAAGCCGCCACCGGCATAATCTGAGGTAAACTTCGTTTCGTACTTTTTGATTTTATACTCACCTGAGGGAAGCGGTGAAGGAATTGAGTCAAATAAGGCAGGTTCTGACAAACCTTTACGAGAGCGGTCGGTCGAGTCCTTGACATCAACCATGACAGAATCGAGTGGGTCTTTATCAGTTTGACTGACAAAGACATATTCGCCACCGTGAATGCCTGTTTCGGTAACAATAGCACTATCAGCGGCAACTAAGGCAGAGTCAGTTGTAGTATCTGCAGTGTTGGAATCAGTGGCGATTGAATCCAGGGCTGCCCGGGTACTTGAATCGACAACACTGGTTTCATAGTCACTTTCCCACTCTACGGCAACGTCATGTTCAGAAACACTGTCACTCTTTTGTCTGTGAGCAACCAGGGTATTATGACCATATCGCGACTTTAGAAGGTCATACTTGCCCAGCATAAAATCGGTTAGAGCCAAAGTGCCATCTTCACTGGCAGGCACAATATCCTTAAGCACGAAAATGTCAAACACTCCCTTATTGTATGAGGAGAAGGCAATCTGCTTGCCATCGGGACACCACGAAAGTGATTTAACCCCTGAAATTATATCAGTTACCGCGAAATATTGTGTACTGTCAAGAGAAGCAACATAGATATTGTCGATTCCGTTTCGTCCAGAGATAAAAGCGACTTTGCTGCCATCGGGTGAGACTGTCGGAGACTTGTTCTGACCGGGACCAACGTCCAGCTCTGTGACGTCAAGATTCATAAGATCAATTCTGAACAAATTATAGTATCCATATTCAAAATCACCCGGCATAAACGCCCCTGAGCCTACATAAAGATGTTGTTTGAGATTTATTTCCTTGTTATTCGAATGCGGGCGATCTGATGAAAAGATAAGCTGGTTTCCCTTTGGTAACCACGATGGATCAACATCATCATAGCGATCATCCGTAAGCTGTTCAATCTTGTCCGAGTCGATATTGTAAATAAACAAATCTCGCTCGTGACCCTCCAGAGCAGAGAAAGCAATCTTTGTTCCATCAGGCGACCACTCCGGTGACAATATATTGTAGTATTCCAGATATTTCTTGTGAGTAACTTCGCCTTGTAAAAGATCATACATGAAAATGGCTTCATTCCCACCGGACTTGGCGACAAATGCTATCTTCTTGCCATCCGGCGACCATGACATACCCGATACGTATGAGTGCAGCGATTCCAGATCGCCGGAACGTTGAGCTTCTACAATATGATCAATAACCTCACCATCGACTGCCGAAATCAGGACGATTTCAGAATAATCGGATTTGTCGGTAAAAATGGCAATTTTATCGCCCTCAGGAGAAAACACTGGTTTTTCGTTCAGATGTGAGCCGTCTTTATGGGCGTGGGTGAGCTGTTTGGCAATTTCTTCAGGTCCTTTGCGAATCGCAATCTCAGGCCAATATCGACGTTTCATTTCCTTTCTGAATTCCTTCCAGAATTCCTCTTCGTCAATGCCGATAGTTTCCTTCAGAGTGCGATCTATTGTCAGATATTTTTTCCCATTACGAAATATATCTCCTAATTTTTCTTCGCCGTATTTATCTGCGATGTATTTTATCATCGCCTGCCCTTCCTTGTAGACAAGGTAACCACCAAGAGCCCAAGGCGGAGCAAGGTAACCATTGATAGTTGCATCCCGAACAACCATATCAGCCCAATGGTCCCATCCGTGACGAGAAGAATACTCGGCGTATCCTTCAGCTAACCATAGTGGCATTTTGAAAAACCGTTGACGTGATATTAGTGATGACAAAGATTTGCCATAAAGCATATCAAAAGTTACAGCATGTGTTAGTTCATGATGCAAAACATGACGAAAGTCCTCGTAGGAACCAGAAAATGGAGCAACAATGCGGGTTTTAAATATTTCTGTAAATCCGCCAGTACCCTCAGGAATAAGTGAAGGGATGATATTGGTCTGCTGAAAGTCATTGTGTGAATTGTAAATAAAGACTGGAATACGGTGTTGAATAAGGTAGTCTATCTCTCCGGAAATTTCGACGTATGAAGACTCCATAACCGCTGCTGCGAATTTTGCGGTAGGATATGCTTCCTCATAAAAGTGTATATCAAAGTGTCGAGTCTGAATATAGCTCCAGTCGAAATCCTTGTAACGAACCTTATTTTTGCCGAATGTTACTCCCTGAGCTGAAATTAAACATGAGCTCAAAGTAACAGCAGCAATAACAACCAGGACTAATTTCTTCATCACCATATATCCTTATATCAATAAATAATCCATGGAGCAGGATAGCTATACTCCCGATTCCTCCACTTTTTTGTCGAGACTATATCACTGAGCCCGTCAAAGCTCCAACTATTCGTTTATTCTTTTAATATCGGCTCCAAGAGACGATAACTTTTCCTCCAGCTTATAGTAACCACGGTCTATATGATATACTCGCAGGATTTCCGACTCTCCTTTAGCAGCCAGACCGGCTAATACAATACCGGCTCCCGCTCTTATATCAGACGCCATTATCTTGGTACCGTGCAATTCTTTAATTCCTGTAATAACCGCCTCATTGCTGGTAATATCAATATCAGCTCCTAAACGTCTCATCTCCATTGTGTGAGAAAACCTGTCTTCAAAAACTGTTTCAGTAATGCGAGAAGTTCCAGAGGCTACACAGGAAACCGCCATAATACAAGCCTGTAGATCAGTTGGAAAGCCCGGATATGGAAAAGTTGTAACCGAAACTGGGGACAATCGGCTGGGTCCTTTCACAGTTACACTTTTGCCTGTCTGTGTAACCTTGCAACCCATTTCCATCAGTTTATACAGCACGACTGTCATTGTGTCAGGTGCGCAACCGGTAACTCGCACTTCACCGCCAGTGATAGCACTTGCCATAAGATAAGTTCCGGCTACTAATCTATCTCCCGATACAGAGTACTCAACAGCTTTGAGTCTTTTTACTGGTTCTATGATGATATTAGGTGTGCCTGCTCCGTAAATTCGTGCTCCAGCTTTGTTGAGAAAATTGGCTACATCGACAACTTCAGGATCACAAGCGGCATTGGTGATAGTAGTTTTTCCTTTGGCGGTTACTGCGCCAAAGAAGATGTTTTCGGTGCCTGTGTGCGATGGTCGGTCGAAATATATCGTTCCACCTTTCAAAGGTTTGCCTTTAGCCACAACATAGCCGTCGCGTTCGTTTACTTTGGCTCCCATTGAGCGAAATCCTGCTATGTGGTAATTTATAGGACGTGCTCCCAGAACACAGCCTCCCGGCAGTGAGACACGAGCTTCACCAAGGCGAGCAAGGACTGGTCCAAGTGCCAGAAATGAGGCGCGCATTTGTCGCATCAATTCGTATGGCGCTGTGTTTTGATTGATATCCTCGGCATTGATTGTCATTACACCACGGCGAGCGTCATAAGTTACTCTGGCTCCCAAGTGTTCCATTACTTTGATGGCAGTATAAATATCCTTAAGAGGGGGAATATTTCTGATTTTTGTCTCACCCCTATCAATCAAAAGCGAACCAAAGATAATCGGCAGAGCGGCGTTTTTGGAGCCGTCGGTTTTGACACTTCCCTTAAGTCGTTTACCGCCATTGATTACAAATCTATCCATAAAGTTCTATAACCTTTATATTTTACTATCAGGTACTTGGCACACAATTCTTATACACTTGCCAACACCAATAAGCAGGTTTCATCTATCTTCTATATACCGTTCAATTGTCATTCTCTCATCGCAATACCGGATGTAACCCGTTCAAACCGCCCAAAGTTGTTTAGAAAACTCTCCTGTGTCGATTCACTATGACATCAGAACAGTTTTATTAATTACTTT
>JAYEIF010000025.1:0-5560 GCA_034659895.1 Candidatus Zixiibacteriota bacterium | reverse complement strand
TCTGTTTTCTCGGCTGATTTTAACGGCGATGGCAACAATGATCTGGCGACTGCGAACTCCGGGGGTTGGGAGAATCCTGGCGATGTTTCGATATTGCTGGGCAATGGCGATGGAACATTCCAGTCTGCGGTCAACTATGCCGTTGGAAGTCACCCTCTCTCTGTTTTCTCGGCTGATTTTGACGGCGATGGCGACAATGACCTGACGACGGCTAACGGTTGGTCTGACAATGTTTCGATACTGCTGGGCAATGGCGACGGGACATTCCAGGCTGCGGACAACTATGACGTTGTAGGTGTCCCTTTCTCTGTTTTCTCGGCTGATTTTAACGGCGACGGCAACAATGATCTTGCGACTGCGAACTATGTCTCTGATGATGTTTCGATATTGCCGGGCAATGGCGACGGAACATTCCAGTCTGCGGTCAACTATGCCGCTGGAATTAAACCTTACTCTGTTTTCTCAGCTGATTTTGACGGCGACGGCGACAATGATCTGGCGACTGCGAACAAAAACTCTCACAATGTTTCGATACTGCTTAATCAAACAGACAACGGAGGATCAGCATCTGCAACTGTAGTTGAACCTGACATTATGTATGTATTTTATGCAAACAGTATATACCCAATAACATTCGACATCTATGTGGGAAATTTCTCAGAAGGTCACACTGCCGAAGATGTCAATGGCTCAAGCATAATGATAAACTCATCAATAGTTCCCACTGCAACTTCTGTCATACCATCGTACCCCGGTTTCAATGGTGAAGTTCTGCATATAGAAGCAACTCGCGGTGATTTTGTAGAAAGCTATGGGTGGCCTTATGATACTACGACTCAAAACTACACTGTCGCAGGAACTTTTACAAAAGGCACAGAATTATGCACACCATTCTCTGCACAGGGGGATTTCACGCTGATTGGACACACTTCCGGCGATCTTGATAACAACGGAAAAGTGGATATTGCCGATATAACATATCTGACGGCATATTTGTTCGCAGGTGGTCCAGCTCCACAAGATGAAGGAGCAGGTGATGTTAATGGCAGTGGTGGATTAAATGTCTCTGACATAACCTATTTAGTTTCTTATTTATTCTTAGATGGACCCAAACCGGACTGCAATTAAGAGAACAACAATACTTGTGTAAATGCGAAGCGGTCACTCCAGACATTGGGGTGACCGTTTCCATTATTGGTATGGGTGACTTATCCGCCGCGCTATGCTGTTGGATTAGTTGGCATCTGCCGTTAGTTCATCCAACTCTAAGACATTCGAAGTGTCATTTGGAGATTTGAAGATATGAAACTCAATCTTAAATGTTGTCCCTTCACCCGGCTGGGAATCGACACTAAGGTCCAGCTTCAAAGCTGAACAAATACGATTAACAATGGCTAGCCCAAGACCGGATCCATTCTTCTTGGTCGAGAAAAACGGCTCAAAGATTTGCTTACTTAAATTCTGAGTAATACCAGGGCCATTATCATCCACAAAAAGAACTGCTGTTCCCTCTTCCTTATCAGACACTAAACGAAAAGTCAAACTTCCGCCATCGGTGCCAAGCACTTCACAAGCATTCACGGACAGATTCAACAACAGCTGTTTGAATAGGTCTTCATCACCTACTACGTACAGAATTGATTCCTCAGTTTCAAATCTTACCTTGATGGACTCATTAAAGGATTCGTGATGATGCAAAACCTGTATAGTATCGCCCACAACTCGACAGAGATCAACTTTGTTATATGCGGTGCGTTCGATTCTTGAATAATCAAGGAATTCACTGAGAATCCTGCTCAATCGATGTGATTCCTTCACGATTAAATCCATAAGTCGTCTATTTTCTCCTGACAGCTCTATATCACTCTTGAGAACTTCCACAGAACCAGAGATAGCCGCGAGAGGATTACGGATTTCGTGGGCTATCGAAGCCGACAATTCTCCAACAGCCGTCAATCTATCAGCAGAACGAACTTTTGCTTCCAGAAGTTTCGCTTCAGTAAGATCAGAAAAGATAGCAATAACTCCGCGCAGCTTTTTATCCTCTTCAGTGAGATGTGAGATGGATAACCCAAGTGGAACTCTATTTCCGCTACCATCGGTAATCTCTATTTCCCTCCGTATTTGTGGAACATGATTGCGGATACTATTCATCAGAAACACAGCGAGATAAGGCATCCTTTCCGCAAAAACCTCAGTACAAAGCAGTCCACATACTGATTCTTCACGATATCCGAGAATGTTTTCGGCAGCATGGTTAAAGAATATAATCTGACCACTGGCATCAACAGTAATGAGTCCCGAATTTAAGTTTCGCAGAATATCATCAGTTTCAAGTTTGGCTTTCCGTAACGCAGTCGAGGTATCAGCCAACTGTCTATCCTGTCGCCTTAACCGCTCGGCGAGGTAGCCTGTAATAAACGCCGCCAGATAGAAAATCAAAAAGTGCAGAAAGATGGGATAGAACACCTCATCCTGAACGTCAAATATGGTTTTTAGGGCTTTCCCTGAAATGCCGGAATCGTTGAAATAACTCAACCCCAGCCAAATAATAAAGGCATAAGCCAACGAAACGATGGAAGCGACAATCAATGTCCCAATAAGCCGGTAGGTTAAAGCGGCTGAAACGATAGTTAGGATAAAAAGCGCAGAGAATGGAGAATTAACGTTTCCTGTTGCATAAATGATGCCTGACTCTACAACCAGCTCCAGTATAAAGTGCAGAGGTGTTACCAGCGCAGCTATATTCCTCAGTCGCTGATGCCGATCAAATGCCAAAATCAAGGCAAATAACAGTGTGAACACAGAATACAGAATAAATGGTAATTGAAGAAAACTGGGATACCCCATCCAAAGAGCTACTACAGCAAAAAGAATTACATAGGTCCCTAAACGGATGGGAATAAATAAGGCTAATCGGTGATTTATGCCAGTGTGTTCCATAAAGTGAACGGTGCGCACAGCGCACCGTCCTCATATTCTTCTATTGTGGCTCGTTGCCCAAGCCGACAGATTATCCTATTTTGCCAATTATGTCAAACATCGGTAAATACATTGCAATCATAATCCCGCCAATGACAACACCCATAAAAACAATAATTATAGGCTCAATAATTGAAGTCAAAGCAGAGACGGCATCATCAACTTCTTCATCGTAGAAATCAGCAATCTTTGAGAGCATCTCATCCAAACCACCAGTCTTCTCACCGACCGAAATCATCTGAGTAACCATTGGAGGAAAAACCCCAGATTCTTTTAATGGAGCAGTGATAGTATCACCTTCAGCAATAGCCAACACAGATTTGTTAATGGCATTTGAGATTACTTTATTCCCTGCAGTCTTTGCAGTAATCTCCAACGCATCAAGAATGGAGACGCCCGAAGACAACAAAGTGCTCAGGGTTCGGGTAAATCGCGCTACTGCGGACTTCCTGACAAGATTGCCCAGTACCGGCATTTTCAGCATAGCCTGAGCCCACATTAATTCTCCAGATGGGGTTTTCTTCCAGTAAATCAGAGCAATTACTAAAACAATAATAATTCCCATTAAATACAGAAAATTGTCCTGAAGAAAATTCGAGACTACAAGAATGACCTGCGTTGGCATCGGCAACTCAGCATTTAAACCACCGAACATCTTGGCAAAGACTGGAACAATGAACGTCAACATACCGATAGTCACAGCCGTAGCGACAAAGGCTACAACAGACGGATATACCATAGCGCCCTTGACCTTGCGAATAAGTTGATCTGCCTTTTCACGGTAAACTGCCAGTCTAACAAGGATAGCATCAAGTGCACCTCCTACTTCGCCGGCCTCTACCATATTGGTATATAATTGATCGAATATCTTTGGGTGTTGAGACAGAGCTTCTGACAGAGTAGCGCCACCAGAAACACCTTCTTTGACCTCTTTGACTATTCGAGCCAGTTCTTTATTCTCAAGCTGAGTTGAAAGAATATCAAGACATTGCACCATTGGCAAACCAGCACCTATCATGGTTGCAAACTGGCGTGTAAAACGTGACACCTCGATTTTTTTGATGCCTGTACCAATCTTGATGTTTATCTCAGGAGCTTTCTTGGATATAGACGATACCAAAATGCGGTTCTGCCTGAGTACGCGCTCGACATCTTCCCGTGTCTTAGCTTTCAGCTTTCCCGTTACGGCTGCACCGGCAAGGGTTTTACCTTTGTAGTCAAATTCTGGCATTTAAGCTTTCCTTTTTGCTCAGTAGGTTATCTAAACGCTGGAGTTCTCTGACGCGAAAGCATCTCCCCCAGTTCATCTGTATTCTGGCTAAAACTCATAGCATCATTAATGGTTATCTTACCTGCCTGATACAACTCCGCCAGAGATTGATTCATTGTCTTCATTCCATACTTCTGACCCGACTGTACCATTGAGTACATCTGGTGAATCTTATCATCGCGGATAAGTGCCCTGATAGCTGGAGTGACAACCATAATCTCCAGAGCCACCACTCTGCCACCTCCAATTCTTGGTATCAAGATTTGCGAAACAATAGCCTGTAGAGAGAATGACAATGACATCCGCACCTGTCCCTGTTGATTTGTTGGGAATGAGTCTACAATGCGATTAATAGACTCAGCGGCGGAATTTGTATGCAAAGTAGCAAAAGCAAGGTGCCCTGTCTCGGAAATCGACAATGCGGAATCGATTGTTTCAAGGTCGCGCATCTCACCAATAAGTACAACATCAGGATCCTCACGCAGAGCATACTTAAGTGCTGAGGCAAAGGAATTTGTGTCGGCATAGACCTCGCGCTGGTTGATGAGAGCCGCTTGGTGGCGGTGCAAATACTCGATAGGATCTTCCACTGTGATAATATGAACGGGATACTCTCTGTTGATTTTGTCAATGAGAGCCGCCAGTGTTGTTGATTTCCCTGAACCAGTTGGTCCAGTCACAAGTATCAAGCCACGTGGCAGAGAAGCAAATTCGGCTACCACCTTTGGGAGTCCTAACTCCTCGAAACTCATTATTTTGTATGGAATTTGCCTGAGGGCTATTGCCACATTACCTCGTTGCATAAATATATTGCAACGAAATCGACTCATCGATTCAATACCGAATGAGAAATCAAGTTCTGAGTTCTTCTCGAATTTGAGCTTTTGCTTATCATTGATCATTGAATAGGACAGCTTTTTGGTCATTTCACCGGTTAACATGTCATAGTCTAAACGTTGAAGTTTACCATCTATTCGCACTACAGGAGGAGAACCTACTGTCAGGTGCAAATCCGAAGCTCCCATTTTTACTATCTGTTCCAATAACTCCCGAAGTGATACCATAAACATCTCCAGACAGTTGCATAGTCAAAAGGTATAAGGCTTAATATCTTATAAGTAGTATCGGCTATCGGAGGGTGATTCTTGATAAAAAATCGATAGGCAAAAGAAGGTAACTTTTAAATAGGGCTTGCTGAATAAAGTATAAGTTCTTTGTTCATAAATAGATAAGCATGTTTTGTATTGTTTCAAGTGAAAGGGTTTTGTTATAAATAGCTTAAAAGGCTTGCACTTGATAAACATTCTA
>JAYEIF010000024.1:0-5560 GCA_034659895.1 Candidatus Zixiibacteriota bacterium | reverse complement strand
TACCAGCTTCAACCGCGTCCTGCTTGGCTTTCTCGGCCAGCGATCCTGACTTACAAACTTGAACGTTCTTCCAGTTCAATCAATACTCCGCCAGTAGTTGATGGATGGACAAAAGCAATGCGAGTGCCCTCGGCTCCGATACGTGGTGATTCGTCAATAAGTCTTGCGCCGGCAGATTTGAGTTCAGCGAGTTTCTTGTCAAGATCGTCAACATAGATACAAATATGGTGCAACCCTTCACCCTTCTTCTGGATAAACTTTGCTATTGGGCTATCATCGGAAGTGGGAGATACAAGTTCTATTCGTCCACCATCGCTGCTACTATTTTCCGTTTCAGTCGAGAAAATTGCCACTTTGACTTTCTGATCAGGAACTTCAGCAATATGTGGATTGTGATTGTCAGTCAGCATCTCATAACGATTGATGGCTTCTTCAAGGTTCGCAACAGCGATGCCTATGTGTGACATGAAATTACGTTGGGACACGATATCTCTCAGTTCTCTCGCTCAGCCGCTTCCTTGGCTTCATTGATTATTTCTTCGTATTCCTTTTGGTGAAAGATTCTCGTGATGGTCGGCTTTGTCCAGCGACCATTCGATTTATGAATTGTTATTTTATCAGGCACACGATTAAAACCGCCCGCCGCACTGTTAAATACATATTCAATATTAACATGGGCAGAATCATCATCAAAGTAAGTTATTTCATGAACATTAAGATGGTTTATGGAGTCCATGTGTATCCATTTGACGTCTCCTCGTTTAAGATAATCATCATAGGTGTTTTCATCGGTGAAGTATTCAAACTCAAGTTCATACAAGCCACTTTTATCTTCATAGGACAGTCGGACAAGAACATCGTTTAGAATAGCGGCAATTTTGGCATCTTCAGGTGAAAGTGAATCTTCTGCTACAACCCCAGAGGCGTCATCGCCAGTATCTTTTTCTGTTGAGCAACCAAATATCAAAAGTCCAGCCATACAAAGAATAAATGTAAATCTAACTCCGCTCAACATACTCACCCCAAACTTTTCTAAAGACATCAGATATTTCTCCCACAGTAACATATTGTTCTACTGCTTCAAGCACCGGTTTAACGATGTTATCTCCTTTATCGGCAGTATCGGCAATGTCCTTCAAACACTTATTAACCGCTTTTTGATTGCGCGTTCGGCGTAACTCATCAAGAGCCCGCACTTGATTATTTTCTAATTGTGGATCCAGCTTAAGTATATTTGGTATCTCGATATCTTCAGAGATAAACCGATTAACACCAATGACAACAGTCTCGTCAGATTCAACTCGTTTCTGATGCTCATAGGCAGAATGTGCTATTTCATCAGCAAAATACCCACTCTCGATACAACGAACTGACCCACCAAGATTACTGGTTTCATCCATCAAATCAACCACTTTCTGTTGAATCTGCGATGTCAGGTACTCAACATAGTATGACCCAGCCAATGGATCGACGGTATTTGTTATTCCCGATTCATAGGCAAGTAACTGCTGAGTTCGCAGAGCAATTTCCGCAGACTGCTCAGACGGCAGAGCTAAAGCTTCATCGAACGAGTTAGTATGCAACGACTGTGTACCGCCGAATGCTGCTGCGAGCGCCTGAACAGTAGTGCGCACAATGTTGTTTTTCGGTTGTTGAGCTGTCAGAGTCGAACCACCAGTCTGTGTATGAAAACGCAACAGCATAGATTTTTCGCTTTTTGCTCCAAACTTTTCTTTCATGATTTTAGCCCAGATAGTGCGAGCGGCACGAAACTTAGCCACTTCCTCAAACAAATCATTGTGGACAGCAAAGAAGAATGACAGACGTGGAGCAAACTTATCTATATCTAATCCGGCTTTCAAAGCGGCTTCCACATAGGCAATAGCATTTGATAATGTAAACGCAACTTCCTGAACAGCAGTAGCCCCAGCTTCTCGGATGTGATAACCGGAAATTGAGATTGTGTTGTATCGCGGAAGATACTGACCAGCGTATTCGAAAATATCGGTGATTATCTTCATTGAAGGACCCGGCGGGAAAATATATGTTCCGCGCGCTATGAATTCCTTGAGGACATCATTCTGAATCGTCCCTATCAATTTCTCCTGCGGCACGCCTTGTTTCTTCCCAACTGCTATATACATCGCCAGAAGGATGACTGCCGGCGAGTTGATAGTCATTGAGGTAGAGACTTTATCAAGGGGAATTCCGTCGAAAAGTGTCTCCATATCTTTAAGCGAGTCAATAGCAACGCCTGTGCGCCCCACTTCCCCTGCCGCCATTTTGTGATTCGAATCGTATCCGATTTGTGTAGCAAGATCAAACGCTACCGACAAACCAGTCTGCCCCTTTTCAATAAGATATTTGAAACGCTTGTTTGTCTCGGCAGCAGTACCAAAACCGGCATACTGTCGCATAGTCCAGAAACGCCCCCGATACATATTCGGATAGACACCGCGTGTATAGGGGTACTCGCCAGCGTGTTGCGGTGTCACATTCTCTGTTGCTATATCATCACTCGTAACTGTAACTGGGATTTTAATTCCCGAGGTTGTCTTTTTGACTTCGTCGGTCATCTATTCAAACTCCAGCAATGTGTCACCTTTTTCTACAGCTCCGCCATTTTCAACATTCACTGTCTTAACTATACCTTCTCCAAGTGATTTGATAATGTTTTCCATCTTCATAGCCTCCAGCACAACAAGCGGTTGTCCTTTTTTTACCTTGTCGCCCGGGTGCACCTTGATATCCAACACAAGCCCTGGCATAGCTGCTTTGAGAGCTTTTGCAACCGAGGAACCTGATGATATCCCCGCTGTTTTTCGCAGTTGTGCCAGATTGTAATCTTCAATCAATACTGGTATCTCTATCCCCTTCATAAAAACCGTGCGGGTGGTATCATATCCGTTAGAGCGCACATCAACCTCGTGGGACTCCCCATCTATGAGCAGCAGTGCTCTACTCTCACCGAGAAAGTTTGTAAAGGTCTCAATCTTTCGGCCATTGCAGGATAGTAAATATTTATCTGAGCGGTATTCTATTTCGATGTCGAAATCTTTACCATCGACATTGATCATATAACGACGCATCAGCAACTCCCTCCGAAATACTTGATATTATTTCTACGGTGAACAGCAGACCAGTTTGACTGTTTGTGCTCACTATTTGATCTTACATCTATTTTGCGTTCCCGGATAAACGTCTCCAGCGCAACTGCAATAGCCGCCTTTTCGCGGAGATTGTCATTAAGCGGCGTAAAGTTATTGTCGGGGTATTCCTCCGGAAGGAAATTCGTAGAGATGTTCCCAGAAACGAACTTCGGGTTGTCCATCACTACCCTATGAAATCCGATTGTCGTCTTGACACCTGAGACACGATATTCCTCCAGTGCGCGCTTGGTGCGGGCGATAGCTTCCTCACGGTTCTGTCCCCAGACAATCATCTTGGCAATCATGGGATCGTAATAAATCGGAATCTCATTAAAAATGACAACACCCGAATCAACCCGCACACCCGGACCAGAAGGAATACGGTAGTTTTTTAGAGTGCCGGTGCTTGGCATAAATCCCTCCTCTGGATTTTCAGCGTAAATGCGGCATTCGATTGCATGCCCATTCTGGGATATGTCTTTTTGAGCAAGATGTAACTCGTGCCCTTCCGCAACAGCGATTTGCTCCTTAACAAGATCGGTCCCCGTAACCATCTCAGTGACCGGGTGTTCGACTTGAAGGCGGGTATTAACCTCCAGAAAATAGAAAGACCTGTCTTCATCGACGAGAAACTCAACTGTTCCCGCTCCAATATAGCCGCTCTCAAGTGCGATACTAACTGCGGCCGAACCCATCTTCTCGCGAAGCTCGGGGGTCATCAGTGGCGAAGGTGATTCCTCTATCACTTTCTGGTGTCGCCGCTGGATTGAACACTCGCGCTCACACAAGTGAATGGCGTTGCCGTGCTGATCGCACAGTATCTGAATCTCGATATGACGTGGTCGTATAAGGTACTTTTCCATATAAACGCGTCCGTCGCCAAAAGCGGATTTAGCTTCGCGTGCGGCAGATTCCAACTCTTCATCAAGTAACTCAGACGACTGCACTACGCGCATTCCTTTACCGCCGCCTCCAGCCGCCGCTTTGACAAGAACCGGATAGCCGATTTCTTCCGCCAATTTGTGAACATCGACTGACTTTTGCTCATCAAGTTGCGCTCCCGGTGTAATCGGAAGGTTGGCTTTCTGCGCCATTTTGCGCGCCACCAATTTATCGCCTAACGAACGAATTGTTTCGGGTTTTGGTCCGATGAATATCAAGCCTTCGTCGATACAGCGTTGGGCAAATTCAGCGTTCTCGGAAAGGAAACCATAACCGGGATGGATGGCATCCGCACCGCAACGTTTTGCAACTTCGATAATTTTGCCGTAATTCAGATAGCTTTCTGTCGCCGCCGGTGGTCCGATGTTGTATGCCTCGTCAGCCATACGAACATGGTAGGCGGTCTGGTCGCAGTCGGAAAAAACGGCAACTGACGTAATATCTAAATCACGACAGGCGCGCATGACTCTGACGGCTATCTCGCCCCGATTTGCAATGAGTATTTTTGTTATTTTTTTAGTCATAGTATATCAATCTTCTATGAAGTAATCGCTGTCAATTTTCTTGATTTCATAAATATCTTCAGTAGACACGCCAATGTTGTGATCAATCATGAGTTCGGTAAGCCTTTCACCGTCTATCAGTACTATTTTCTTCTCAATATTTTTCACATATTTGTCTGCTTCTGACGAAAATACTGAAGTAGTAATGAGAACACCTCGTTTTGCTCGAACACCGTCAAGGCTACCAGCGAACGCTTGAACGATTGGTCTCCCGACTGTATTCTCCCAGCGTTTTGCTTGAATATAGATAACATCAAGACCGAGCTTGTCTTCTTTAATGATGCCATCAATGCCACCGTCACCGCTTCGCCCGATAGCTCTGCCAGCATCGACTCTTGAACCACCATACCCCATTTTTACAAGTAGGTCTACAACGAGTTGCTCGAAGAATTGAGGTGATAAAGACATTACATTCTCTAACAGAGTTTGCTTGAGTGATTCTCTTAACTCACGATATCCAACTTCCAACGTTTCTTCAGGTGTCGCTTGAGACTCAACAACACTATCGTTTCTGTCTTTTCTATGTCGCTTTCCGTGAGTAAAATTCCTGTGTTGTACATAGGCATCGAACTCCATAAGGAACTTGATGTCGATTTTATCTGGTGCTTTTTCAAGAACACGAATTCCATCGGAAGTGATATGAAGAATACCTCTTTGTGGAGCTTCCAGAAGTTTCGCCATTGTCAGGTGAGCCTTTGCCCAGCGAACTCGATTGTCGAATGTGCGCTGCCCGTTACCTAACATCTCAATTCGCTCATCGTCAGTGAGTTTGAATTCAACTGCCAACGACACAAAAACATCTGTAAGCTTATGCTCCTGACCGTCGCTAATCAATTTAAGCAACGGCAACATAACTGTTTGATAATCTGGTATACTCATAATTACAGAGATTGAATATTTTTATTA
>JAYEIF010000023.1:0-5578 GCA_034659895.1 Candidatus Zixiibacteriota bacterium | reverse complement strand
CACCCTTGATCTATCTGAGCAGATGCCGCTGGCTATTGATATTGCTCAAAATGGCGGAGTGATTAGTGAATATTCGCCTGAGGAGATATCACGTCCGGACAATCTAAGCAATACCAATCGGTTGTTGTCTGGGCTGTCTCATGCAGTAGTGTTTACTGAACTCTATAGCGACTCAAACCAAACTCTTGATCTCCTATCTTTCTGCCACGATATAGGTAAACTTGCGTTTTTGATGGTTGATCCCCAATATGGCGCCCTGTCGGATGAAACAACTCTGGCAACTGCTTCGAGACAAGGTTTGATTACAATTGTCGGGTTTGATAAGATAGATAATATCATCAAGGCGCTGGTGTGATATTTCAATGGAAGATGCATATTATATAATTGCCCACGAAACGAGTTACGAATTGAAAGTGAAAGGTTCGCGTTTCATTGGTGAGTGTTTTATTGTTACATCTACCGAAGAAGCAATGGCTTCACTGGAAACAGTGCGAAAACGCGAACATGCTGCAACACATCACTGCTTCGCCTATCGAGTGGGATTATTCGACGACATGAAATTCAAATACTCCGATGATGGTGAACCCTCAGGGACAGCCGGACGGCCTATTTATGATTCAATTTGCGGGCGCAATCTCGAAAATGTACTGGTTGTGGTTACCCGTTACTTTGGCGGCACCAAACTGGGCACAGGTGGATTGGCACGCGCATATAGCGATGCTGCTGTGGGAGTTTTGGACAAAGTAGGTCGTAAGAAAAATTACCTGACAAAGCGATACCATGTGGAAATTGACTTTGCGCTCTTTGACCAGCTCACAAGATTATTACATCGCTATAAAGCCCATCAAGTGAAAGCTGACTACTCGGATCATGTAACTCTCGAAATAGATATCCGATTAACTATGTCAGAAGCCCTTGTGAAGGAAATAGTTCAACTAAGTGGAGGTAAGGCAAAAATTGAACCGCTCTAAAGAGAACAGCAAGCTTGATTGTCTTGGTATGGGGATTATGCCGCTGGATTTTCTGATTTCAATTCCACAATTTCCGGTTAAGGGCGGTAAGGTTGACGCTACTAATCTTTGTATTCAAGGTGGTGGACCAATACCAAACGCAATGGTTGGACTTTCACGTCAGGGATTCAGAACTGCTGTAATAGCTGTGATTGGTGATGATATGACAGGACAGATTTCACTTAACGAACTAAAAAAGGATAAAATAGATACCAGCTTCATTATTCAGAAGAAACAGCCCTCGGCAACTGCGTTTGGATTTGTGGAAAATAGAAGCGGCCGCCGAACAATTGCACTTCATCGGCGTATTACTATTCAACCTCGTGATCTTACTCTGTCGCGTTATCCAATCCCTCGAATACTGCATCTAGACGGACGCGATATTGGTGCCTGTTTGAAACTTGCTCGATGGGGTAAGAGAGTCGGAGCGTTGGTAACATTTGATATTGGCTCGATACGCAATGATGTTACATCTGTTTTACCGTTCGTGGATCATCTGATAGTGGCGGATGCTTTTGCTTTCCCGTATACTGGCACTCGCAGCGTAAAGAAATCACTTCAACGTTTGGCAAAGATATGTCCGGGAACAATTGTAATAACCCGTGGGACAAAAGGAAGTGTTGGTTTTGAGAATGGCAAGTTATATCGACAGAAAGCCTTCCGTGTGAAAGCGGTCGATACTACCGGAGCTGGTGACGCTTTCCATGTAGGATATCTCTATGGTCTCCTCGAGGGAAAGGACATTTCTGAACGATTGAAACTTGGCTCGGCGGTTGGTGCGCTCAAATGTACCCAACCGGGTGCGAGGGCTGGAATGCCAACCCGTCGACAATTGCAACGTTTCCTTAAGAATAATCCAGAAACTTATGCTTGAACTGTTAAATAACATAGACACAGCGATATTTCTGTTTCTCAATGTTACTATTAGTAACCCTGTAACCGATGCAGTAATGCCTGTTATCACTTCCGACTTGTTGCTGCGGGTCTCATACGGGCTGGCTATGCTTGGCTTGCTGTGGAAAGGGAATGCCAGACTGCGATGGATGGTGTTGTTTTCCATGTTTACATTGTTGGTCGCAGATCAGGTATCGAGTCATTTTTTGAAACCGCTGATTGCGCGCCCAAGACCGTGTCATGTTCTGTCTGACATAAATCTGTTGGTAAATTGTGGTGCTGGCTACGCCTTGCCGTCATCGCATGCCACCAATGCTTTTGCCCAAGCTGCGTTGTTTTCATTGACTGTCAAGCAAACGAAATGGTATCTCTGGGCTGTTGCTTCTTTGATTGCCATAAGCCGAATTTTTGTAGGAGTGCATTATCCATTTGATGTTCTCGGTGGCGCACTGGTTGGCTTGGCAGTAGGATTAGCAATGGTGTTTATGGTTGGTTTTTTTGATAGACGAAAAAAACGTCCTAAAACAAATGAAAAATCAAATATATGACATTCGGAAATCATAGTTATGTCTTTTGAAATCGAAATCATCAAAGGTGATATTACAAAAGTCGATACAGAAGTAATTGTCAACGCTGCCAATAACGAATTCTGGATGGGAGCTGGTGTGGCAGGGGCAATCAAGCGCGCCGGAGGACAATCTGTTGAAGAGGATGCGGTAGCCAAAGGGCCAGTTATGCCGGGAGAGGCAGTGTATTCGACAGCTGGAAAGATGCAGTATAAGTATGTCATCCACGCCGCTGTGATGGGACAAGACCTCAGGACCACTGACAAACTCATTCGACAAACTACAGTCGCCAGTTTGAACTTAGCTGAAGAGCTGAAAATCAAGTCGATTGCTTTTCCAGCTTTTGGTACAGGCGTAGGTAGATTTCCGATGATGGCTTGTGCAAATCTGATGGTGGCAACAGCGCACGGTTACAAACCATTAACCAAAAATCTGGAACGAATTGTATTTTGCTTATTTGACGAATTTGGCTACCATGCGTTCAGTAAGGCTATGAGGAAGAGGGAGTGAGCGATACTGACAACGACCACCGATCAACCCGTTCCTGAATATTCTCAGTTGTTGATATTGTGCTAACAAATTGCCCTACAGAGGCATTTCGACAATGCGATAACGTTTATAAAGAGTGCCCCCCATCTCTTCTATCGCCTTGCGCATGAGATCGTTGGTTTCGAGTACCCATGATGCCTCTCCTCTGTGGTACCCCTTTTCGAATACTTTCTTAAAACAAGCAGAGTACATTAGCATTTCCAGCCCTAATTTCTGAAACTGCGGTATGACACCAAAAGTGATAGCGCGAGCACAGTCAATTTTGTTATGTATTTTTGTATGCCACAGCAATTTGAGCAGTCCAAGAGGCATGAGCTTACCCTTGAGATGAATCAGCGCCTGATTTATATCAGGCAACGCCAGACAAAAAGCTACAGGCATATCGCCGCTTTCACAGATGAAAGCAATATCTGGATCAACAATCTGTCGCAGGTTCTTGGCAGTGTAAACGAATTCGTCCTCGGTCATCGGGACAAATCCCCAATTCTTCTCCCATGCTTGGTTGTAGATTTTGTTGATGCGCTTAATCTCGTTATCGAAATCTTTTACGTTAAGATTTCGCATAGTAATCTTGGAACGTGCGGCTATCTTTTCTACTACACGTACTATTCTGGGTGAAATTGAAATATCATCAGAAAAATTGTAAGCAACCAAATCCATAGCTTTTTTAAGGCCAAACTTCTCAGCTAATTGCGGCAGGTAAGGTTGATTATAGGCCATCATCACAGTCGGCGGAGTGTCGAAACCCTCGATAAGGAAACCACATTCGTGATTGGTTGAGAAATTCATCGGCCCGCGCATTTTCTCCATCTTTTCGCGCTTGATAGTAATCATAGCGACCTTCAAAAGTGTTGAGGCTATCTCATAATCGTCTGGGCAGTCAAAAAAACCGAAAAAGCCAACTTGCTCAGAATGAAAATCATTGTGGTTAAAATTGATGCAGGTTGCTATACGTCCCGTTACTTCTTTACCGTTCATTGCTAAAAACAGTTTAACACGCGCAGAATGGAAAAACGGATTTTTCTCTTTGTCAAAAAACTCAAGGCGCTCCGAAAGTAACGGGGTGACATAGTTTGGATCGTCTTTATATAGACGGTTAGGATAAGTGATAAACTGCTTCAACTGTGAAGTAGATTCAACTTCGACAATTTCTATCTTTGGCATATGATGTCTTACTAAGAAATAAGTCCCTTTTCTCTACCAACACGAGCAATGACCTCCACTACTCGGTCAAGTTGCTCTGTGGTATGGGTGGCTGTATATGATGTCCGTATCATGGCTTTCCCTGGCGGCACTGCCGGTGAAATCACTGGGTTTGTAAAAACTCCATTGTCAAAGAGCGCCTTCCAGAAAGTGAAAGCATCTATATCATCACCGACCACAATGGGTACAATTGGAGTAGCAGTATGACCAATATCGAAACCAAGATCACGAAATTCATTCCGCATCCGAAGTCCGTTATTTCGTGCTTGTTCACATCTTTCAGGTTCAGACTCGATAATATCCAGAGCCGCCAAAACTGAAGCCGCATTAGCCGGAGGAATCGAGGCCGAGAAAATGAGCGCTCGGGCGCGATGCTTGACATAATTTATTATATCTTCATCAGCAGCGATAAACCCGCCCAGTGAGGCAAACGACTTGGAAAATGTTCCCATTGTAATATCAACCTTGTCGATCAATCCGAAATGCTCGGCAGTCCCAGCTCCAGTTTCTCCCAATACTCCTATAGAGTGGGCATCGTCGACAAGCACTCTCACATTGTAACGCTTGGCAATATCAATCAGCTCAGGAAGATTTGCAATATCACCTTCCATAGAGAAAACACCATCAACTACAACCAACACTCCTCCACGTGAGTTGTTCAATCGCACATTTGAAACAACTCGCTCGAAATCGTCCATATCATTATGAGCAAATTTGAGCACTTTGCCATACGAAAGCCGGGTTGCATCGACAATAGAAGCATGATCCTTACGGTCAATTATGACAACATCATTTTTGCTGACTAATGTGGAAATTGTTCCAAGATTTGTCTGAAAGCCTGTGGAAAATACCAGCACACGAGGACGTTTCATAAACTTTGCAAGGCGTTCCTCAAGTGTCAAATGAAGATCTAATGTGCCATTAAGAAATCGTGAGCCAGTGCAACCGGAGCCAAATTTTCTCACAGCTTCAGCAGCGGCTTCTTTGACTTTTGGATGATTTACCAACCCAAGGTAGTTGTTGGAACCAATCATAATACATTTCTTGCCGTCGATTACTACTTCATCACCAGGAGCTGACTGAATCGGATGAAAATAAGGATAGACGCCAAGTTCCATAACCTTCTGCGGGTCACGATAGGAGTAGCACTTTTCAAAGAGGTCGGTATATGTCGTTTTGATTTTATCCACAGTTGACATTGTTGCTCCAATATAGTGGTAATTATTTACTCACTGATAATTTAGATGAAAGGCAAATTTACGTTATTTGTCAAGTTAATAGACATTAGAATGTAACGAGACAGTATATATTTTATTGATGTAAGTTCATTGTAAGATATTTGGTGTCTTCTTTCTA
>JAYEIF010000022.1:0-5659 GCA_034659895.1 Candidatus Zixiibacteriota bacterium | reverse complement strand
CTCATTAGTTTTGGAAATTTTTGGCTGTTGATGCCAACAATACTGGGAGATAGTCCAATGGTAGGGCACACGGCTCTGGCCCGTGGAATCGGGGTTCGAATCCCTGTCTCCCAGCTTTATATCTGCTGAATCCAATTTTGCTTGGGGAAATGAAATTATAAAAAACAGCTATTCGAAATCTTCCAACAACGAACAAATTGCTTGTTTGTAACAGTCTTAGAAATTATTCTAAGTTATTAAAACTTATGAACCTATTTTTTGAAGGATATCATAAATGAAGATATTTTTACCTGCTCTTATTTGTTTATCCATGTTTTTGTTCTTTCTGACAAGTTGTGGCAACCAACAAGCTCAGGGAGGAGACACGGTTCAAGTTCGTTATGTAGGACATCTCGAAAATGGTAAAGTTTTTGATAGTTCGCAGACAGATTCGCCATTGATTTTCGAAATTGGTACAGGTCAAGTCATTCCCGGTTTTGATAAAGCAGTAACAGGAATGATTACTGGTGAGACAAAAACAGTAACTATTCCTCCCGAAGACGCCTATGGTCTCCATCAACCAGATCTCACACATAAAGTAACACGAAGTGAATTCCCCGCCGAAGTTACTCCCAAAATAGGGTTAAAACTTAAAATGGGTCAACCTGACGGAAGTTCCGTACCAATCAAAATTATCGATATTTATAACGACACTATTGTTCTTGATGCCAATCATGAATTGGCAGGAAAAACACTTATCTTTGACTTGGAATTACTTAAGATTCTCAACAAATGACAGATAAGACACTTGTTTAGGGTAGTTTCCAAATTAATGAGTAAATCAGAAAACTAATGATGAAAAATATCCTGATACAATTTTAACCGGTAGCCCACCCAGAGCTGAAGGCGTCGGGTGGGATGCCTCTGAAGGCGTTGCCTCTGAAGGCGTTGCCTCTGAAGACGTTGTCTCCTGAAGACGTTGTCTTCTGAATCTGTTGCCTCCCCGTTTTACCCACACGCCATCCGCAAGAGCGGACTTTGAGTAAAGTATCGAAGTTTACTCATGATTATTTTATTAACAGCATTTCCCATGCAAAAGATTTAAAAACATAGTCCCCCTCTCTATACTTTACAGCATATAAAAATCTCCTTGAATTACCAAGGCGCATTGCCTCATTGAAGAATGATCCGTTTCCTAAAAAAACTTGACTATGACTGGATGTTATGGTATACTATGAAGTTAGAATGATTAAGAGAGCTTTGCCATTATCAAGTGATTGGTGGTAGGTGTCGATAAAACTATGAAAGAATACAACTTGGGAGTAGAAGTATGACACGTAAGATAATATGGGCAAATTCAATATGGATTTGTTTCGTTGCGCTAATTACACTTGTTTTAGTTTTTTCCTTCACCGGTTGTGGAGGTAAAAGCGGACTGGCTTCCCCTCAAACGTACGGCAATAATAGTAATCAAACGCAAGATGATTCTTCCGGTCAATCTGGCAATTCGATTTCTTCTGAAACTAAAAAAGTAATAAAGAATAAGAAGGATTCTGGCTCTGGATATAGTGCCAATGTTTCAGATACTATTCTTTTGGGAAATTCTGAAAATAATATACCGATTGCTGATGATAAAACTGACTGGATGTTCTATAGCGGTGGAATTGGTATTGATGATTCTGCATCCGCAGTAGATGATGCGATTTGGCGTAATCTTGATTTGGCAGATGAATACCATGCTATGGGTGTGATTGCTAACCGCGAAGGCAACTGGGATGAAGCGCAGTATTATTTTGAGGAAGCGTTGCAAATTCTTGCTGCTCTTGATATCGAATCAGATTCGCTTGAGACGCCAGAGTCGTCCAAATACACAATTATGCTGGACAATATAATAGCTGACTATCGGGTTGCTCTTAGATCTTTAGGGCACTTAGATAGAGATGTGTCTGCTTCGGCGGTAATTGAGCGATTTTATAATTTAGGTGAAGGACTTAGCAACGATACAATAGTTGTATTTAAGAAACCAGAGCAGAAAATCACCTATGATTTACCAATAGTCATGAATGACAGGGTTAAGAAGTCGATTGTTTATTATCAAACTATCGCAAGGGAAGCTTTTACTAAATTCCTTGTCCGTTCTAAAAAATATAAACCAATGATGCAGGAAATTATTAGCCAGTATAATCTCCCTAAAGATCTTGTATATTTATCAATGGTAGAGTCAGGATACAATCCTCGGGCATATTCGTGGGCAAGGGCATCAGGACTATGGCAGTTCATTTCATCAACCGGCCGTTTGTACGATTTAAACAGAAGTTGGTGGTATGATGAGCGACGCGATCCAGTGAAATCAACACATGCGGCTTGTCAATTTCTTAAGGACCTCTATGAAGAGTTCGGTTCGTGGGATTTGGCTATGGCGGCTTACAACGGCGGACCTGGAAGGATGCGTAAGACGATAAGAAGGCAAAAAACAAAAGATTTCTGGGAAATGCGGCTGCATCGCCAGACGATGGATTATATCCCGCTGATTATGGCAGCTACTATTATTACTAAGGAGCCAGAGAAATATGGGTTTAACAATATAGATTTCGAAGACGAGGTTGTATGGGACGAAATCGAAATTGACAAATGCTTAGAGCTTTCGGTGATAGCAAAAACAGTCGGATGTACAACCGCTGAAATCAAAAATCTCAACCCCGAATTACTTCGACACTATACCCCTCCGAACACTAAACATTACAAGCTCAAAATACCAAAAGGAACACGAAGCAAGTTTCTTGCAGAGTATAGTTCATTACCGTCGCCAAAAGAGACAAGCTGGGTGCGGCATAAAATCAGGCGTGGCGAGACAGTCTCAACTATCGCCGCTCGTTATGGTGTTTCGCAATATGCGATTCTGGAATCAAATAACCTTAGCAGACGATCAACAATCTATGCCGGCAAGAAACTCATAGTACCAGTTCCGCTGGACAAGAGTCCGCGTTCGTACAGAAGTAAACATGAATATAAAGCCAATAATTCTATCTACTCTGTGCGGTCTGGTGATACTATGTGGGATATAGCAAAAGCCTTTGGCACTACGGTCAGTGCTCTGCGCCGAAACAACTATGTTGAGCACGGATCTCGCATCTATGTTGGCCAGAAACTCAAAATACCTTCAGATGCAAAGTATTTTGCCATCAAGAATGTTAAATCATCTACATCCGGAGGTTATGCCAAATCAGATGGAAATAAGAAATCCAAGTCAGGGAAATACAAGGTACGTTACGGCGATACTTTGTGGGATATTGCGCGTAAGTACGGCATCACAACTTCTAAAATTCGTCAACTCAATGGGATAGGACGATCCAGCCGAATATATCCGGGACAGGTTCTGACTGTTTCGATGGATAATGCCCCAAACTACGTGATTCACAGGGTACGGTTGGGTGAGACACTCAGTCTTATTGCTCGTAAATATCACACCACAATGAACAATATTATCAAGGTTAACAGAATTAATAACCCTGACTTTCTCCGAGTGGGTGAAAAATTAAGGATATATCTAAACTGAGGGATTAGTTTGTGGCAAAAAGACGAGATGTCATAATAGCAGTCGTTATCGGTATGTTTTTTCTGTGTGGGCTGATTTTATTCGGCTTTATGTTTATAGGGATTATGTCAGAGGACGGCAATTTAGAATTTGCGGGCTGGGGTGGAAACGTAGGCATAGTTAAAGTAACCGGCTTAATAAATGAGGAGATGGGGCGTCCTATTATTGAGCAGCTTGACAAGTGGGCTGAAAACAACTCAATCAAAGCAATTGTAGTTCATGTTAATTCAGGTGGAGGTGGAGTAGCAATATCTCAGGAAATCTACGATGCTGTCCTGCGAGCCAGTGAGGATAAACCAGTGGTGGCTTCGATGGCTTCAGTGGCCGCATCAGGAGGATATTACATATCATGCGCCGCCGACAGAATTATCGCCAACCCCGGAACCCTGACCGGCTCCATCGGTGTTATTATGCAATTTCATACTGCCGAAGGACTTATGGACAAAATAGGTATTGGAACTGAAACAGTTAAGTCCGGAAAATTAAAAGATGTTGGCAATTACTCAAGGTCTATGACGAAAAATGAAGAGCTGATGCTGCGATCGGTGGTAATGGATACCTATGAGCAGTTTGTCGAGGCTGTTGCTAATGGGCGCGGCAAGGATGCCGATGATATTTATCCGCTGGCTGATGGATCTATTTTTACCGGTTCGCAAGCCTTCAACTTAGGACTTGTCGATACACTTGGCGGGTTAAAGGAAGCTATAGATCTAGCGGCGAATCTGGCCGATATTGATGGAGAACCGAAAATTGTCCGTCCAAAACCAAAAAAAGATGCAGGTTTGTTTGATCTTCTTGGTGGTGTCTTTAAGTCGGTTGGTTCCACTCTCGAGACTAATCAGACAGGTCCAAAACTGATGTATCTTTACCAGTAGAGGAATTGTGGCAATTGTAAAGAAAATGGTTGACATTCACTTTTTCCTTTCCTTTTCTCAT
The DNA here is from genome assembly GCA_034659895.1 of Candidatus Zixiibacteriota bacterium. Classification (GTDB taxonomy): domain Bacteria; phylum Zixibacteria; class MSB-5A5; order GN15; family FEB-12; genus B120-G9. Next base: position 1,149 of record JAYEIF010000022.1, on the reverse strand, counting down.
ATTTAATGTATCTTTACCTGTTGCAAAGGTTTAACTGGCCTGAACAGAGATTATTGCCTAAATTGGTCAGCAGTAAGGAAGGTTGATGGAAATTGTGAAAAAGGATATTTACGAATATAATTTGAGAGGGAGAACGTTGTGACAAAGGCTGATTTAGTCGAAAGAGTGGCCGAAAAGACTGGACTTACCAGAACTGATGTGTCTGTGGTTGTCGACTCGTTTCTTGATACTGTTAAGAAGTCGCTTGAAGGCGGGCACAATATCGAGATTCGTGGCTTTGGGACATTTAAGGTCAAGCTGCGCAAAGCGCGCAAGGCACGCAACCCTCGCACTGGTGAGGTTGTTCCGGTTCCTGACAGGAAGGTTCCGGTCTTTAAGCCTTCGAATGAATTTAAGAACATGATCACAAAATTGGCCATTTAAGGCCCTAACATCTTAACCTAATGGAGGTTTAATGCCCAGCGGTAAGAAACGCAAACGTCTGAAGATTAAAACACACAAGCGGAAAAAGCGTAAACGCGCTAACCGTCACAAAAAGAAGAACAAATAGTACTGCATACTTGGGAAGGGCATCATTTGTTTTGCGTGTCGCCCGGGGTTTATATATAATCTCTGTTTTGCGAACGAGATGAATGCTATTTTTTCAATTCATAGCTTGATTCGTTAATCATCAATGAAAAATACAAATTAGCCCGCCAGAAATGGCGGGCTTTGTTCGTTGTGCGCAGTTTAGATATTATGGCGTGTTTTATTTGGATTCAAATTGTTCTCATATTAGTAATGATGTAGTTTAATGTGGATAGAGCGAACATCCCCTGTCAGGTAGAATGATAAATTATGGATACCAGCAGATGAAACGCCATGCTTCAGTAAGGAAACATCGTGCTAATGAGATTTTCGCTGACTTGAAAAACAAGAACATTTATCTCCACGGTAATAAGTATCCCTTGCTGAACAAAGTCTAAATCTTTATTCAGTAAGTCCTAATCGGCAAACACCTCTTTTAACTATTTTAGGGTGGGTTGCACTTAAGCAAATACTGGGGGGCAGATTTGAACTGCCGACCTCCTGATCCACAGTCAGGCGCTCTAACCAACTGAGCTACCCCAGCTCGTATTACAAAAGTATCGTTTTAACAGGATATGTCAA
>JAYEIF010000021.1:0-5677 GCA_034659895.1 Candidatus Zixiibacteriota bacterium | reverse complement strand
CTTGATAAACATTCTACACGCCACGGCGCACTTTCAGCTCGCGTAGCAGCGGGGCTTGTCTCCGCTGTGTGTATAGAAACGGGCGACACAAGGCCGCCCGCTACGCGAATTTGAGATTGTGGTACATGATAACTAATTATTCAGCAAGCCCTATTTATTTGCTATTTTAGTGCTTTGTTGGAAATAAGCAGGCAATTAAAAAGTGGCGCCCCGCAGAATTGAACTGCGGACACACGGATTTTCAGTCCGTTGCTCTACCAACTGAGCTAGGGCGCCATCATTTATATTAAAATGTAACTAATTATCTTTTCGGCCAATGTCAACTTCTATTTTAGTTACTATCAAATAAATAAGTTTTTGTCTGAGAAGAAAACAGCGCCGACAACACTCCTGTTGCTAAAACCAACAGAATGATATTCTCATATTGATGATAACCAATAATACCCAGCAATATAATCAGTCCATTTATTACAATCTGTCCGTACCATCCCCAAGTTTTGAGTCCCTTGTAAGCATAAGCCATAAATAACAAAATTAAGCCAATCAACCCAAACATGATCAAGGGAATTGTATTATCATAGTTGTGATCAAGAAAGCTGAGAATTATTTTAACCCCTGAATAAATTAAAAAGACTGCTGATAAACCAAATGCCCACCAATAGCCAAGTTTGAAAGAAAGAGGACATTCCTTTTTTTGAGTGGCCATGCTATATACTCCTTAAATACCGACAGTTAATCAACTTCACCAAGCAGTCCCGCACCAATAAATCCAGCGTCATTCCCCAAAGATGCTCTCACTACAAATAGTTTTTCTACAGCCTTATCAAAGGCTATTTCTCTAATCCTTGTGGTTACTGATTTAATAAACCGTGATCCACCTTCAGCAATACCACCACCTATTACTACGATCTCAGGGTTCAAAAGATTCACTACTCCCGCAAGACCGGTTCCTAAATAGTAAGCTACTTCATCGATAGCGCTTATCGCTAGTTCGTCACCTTCCTTGATAGCCATAAAAAGTTTTCTAATCGTCAGTTGTTCCAGATTACCGTCCAGAACATCGTCAAACACTGGCGTTAGGCCACTTTTCATAGCATCCCGAAGCCGCCCCAATATCGATTTTGATGCACAAAACCCTTCGATACTACCGTGGATTCCTGAGTGTATTATTGATGAATCTAAATCGATACATATATGTCCCAGTTCACCCGCAGTGTGGTTAGCTCCACGCCAGAGTTTGCCATCAATAATAATAGCGCCGCCGACACCAGTACCGACAGTTACACAGACAACTGAATTGGCACCATGAGCAGCTCCAAATCGCAATTCTGCCAACGCCATCGCATTCACATCATTATCAACCCAGACCGGCATATTGAGATGTTCACTTAATATCTCCCCAATTTTCATTCCTTGCCAGCCATCAATGTTTGGACAAGTACCAACTACCTGACCTGTACTAAAATTGACAGCGCCGGGAGTACCAACACCAAGATGTGAAACATCGTAATCTTCTTCAGCCGCAAAATACATAAGACGTTCCGCTATATTGGTAACCATGTGCATCAACGGCCAGGCTCCTTTCTCAGCCATTGTCGGACGCCGTTCCTTATATAGAATATTCCCAGTACTATCAAACAGTCCAAATTTGACTGAGGAGCCCCCAATGTCTATTCCCGCAAAAACTTTACTATCTGTCATAACTGTTCCATCTTTAGCTTCTCAACAAATTCGATATTGTTCAGCTGATCATATTCAACAAGATTATCAAAAAAAGATTGACGCAATTCAAGTGTCATTATCAATTTCCCTCAGTAAATATCCTATCAACTCTTGGCGGGAAATCGTTTCTTGAATATCTTCAGCTTGAAGCCATTCCTCACGGTCAACCGTTTCAAGCGCTTTTTGTCGACCAGCGGCAAGGTTCTTCACTGTTACTTTACCGGCATCAAACTCTTCTGAACCGACAATCACTGCAAATGGTATTTCTGCCTTGTCGCCATATTTGATTTGTTTTGTCAAATTCTTTGTGTTACCGGAATATATCTCAGAAGGGATTCCAGCTTCTCGAAGCTCGCTGAGTATTTCTAAATACTGTGGTAATTTATCCTTATCCATAACTGTTACCAAAGCAAACGATGTTGCCTTCGTTACTTTTAATGTGTTCAATGCTAATAGCGCCGCCAGAAGCCGATCAATACCGATTGATGAGCCTGTCCCGGGAATCTGTGTACCCTGAAAACGTTCAACAAGATTATCATATCGTCCACCACTGAAAATTGATCCATAGTCTGGTAAATCCAACAGTATTGTCTCCCAGACCGGACCAGTATAGTAACCAAGGCCACGAACAATGCTCAAATCGATTTTGGTTTTATCATTATCAAATCTCATCGCTGATAAATAGCTTTGAATTTCACGCAATTCTTCAATTCCAGCACGTGCAACATCTATATCGCCAAGAAATGTCTCAACTGCTTCAAGCTGCTGATTATCAGGAAGTCCCGCAATGTCAAGGAACTTTTCAATCTGTGCAATGTGAGACGTATCAAGATTCAGTCCTTTGATTTTATCCCCTGATTTATCCACTCTGCCTGGTCCAAGTTCTTCGATAACCGCCTGACGCCCCTGTTTCTCAAGTTTGTCAATGACGCGCATGACATCTGGTCCCTGTTCAGAGGGAATACCGGCATACTCAATCAATCCATTAAGAATCTTGCGATTGGAATACCGCACTTGGAATCGATTGATTCCAAGATGGTTAAGTGTTGTTACCATAGCGGCAATGATTTCAGCATCTGCCAACAAATTCAGTGTTCCAACAATATCAATATCAAATTGCATAAACTCACGGAACCGCCCGGGTCCGGGTTTATCAACACGCCAAACATTACCATATTGATACCGACGAAATGGTAATGCCAATGTCGGATTACCGGCTACATATCTCGCCAAAGATATTGTGAATTCATATCTCAATGCCATTTCTATATCATCCGGACCGTTGAAACCGAATAGCTCTCCAAGCGAATCCTCATTGTAGTGTGATCCCAATAGTGTCTCAGCGAACTCCAGTGAGGCAGTTTGAAGCGGTAAGAAACCCATCAGTTCGACCGCTTCACGCAACTTCCCTATCATTTTGTTGCGGGCAATTTGCTCTCCGGGTGGATAGTCCCGAAATCCTTTGAGCACTTGCGGTTTGATTCTCTTTTGTTTTGCTTTCTTTTGTTTCGCCATACAGTTTCCTATTAACTTACAACTTACCGAATATCGTCATCATATAAAGGTTTAATCTACGTTATTTAGTTTTGCAGGAAAGTTTTTTTTGTACTACGCATTGAAATTATTCTTGATAACTAAACGGTTTATTGTATATTTAAATATAAACTATTTTGTAAGGGATTGTGTATATGTATAATACAAAATTTAACCATCTTTTCGTTAAGAAATCTAAAAGCCATATTATTCCTCTAATGTTTTTGTTAGGCTGTTATATTCTGCTCATTGTATCGATGACTGCCGAAGTTTCAGCCTCTCACTACCGCCCGCCAAATTGGGTTGAAGTCCCTGATGATATGACCGGCTCTCACTGCGAGTCATTCACAGCTACCGTTCTGGCTAAGAGCCGTGTCCTTATACCTGATATCAGACTTGGTACGATTAGGTATCGTCTTCTTTCCGGACCTGGTAGTATTGATGCAAAAACAGGCGTATGGGAATACCATCCAACTATCGATGAATCTGGAAAAACTTACACAGTAGTAATCGCCGCATGCGAAGGAAATCATATGACTATCGGTCGGAAAGCATGCCGATTTCATGTAACTGTTACAAACAGTTCGCCACAGTTCTACTTGGATCTTATCAATTGTGGAGCTCACTTATCACTGCCTGCGCCTGGGAACCACTCGGAATTGATTCAAACAGGAGATGCTGACCATTGCGATGAGGTAACGCGCTTTTTGTATTCGGTTGAGCCGAAGCCAGCAGGTGATGTTTTATATTCCGAAAATGGATGGCTTTCATTTAGAGCAAAAGCCGCAGATGCCAACAAGACATTCCTTGTTGTAATTGCAGCTACTGATGGTAAAGATACAAGCTACTGTGAACTCTATTTTGTGTCATATTTGGTGATTCCTCCCGAACCTTATACTGTCAAAATTGAGAGCACGAATGAAAGCGTTCAAGGGATGCATGAACAGGTTGATGTTACCCTTGAAACTGGATCTCTCGATATTACGGGATTTGATTTCTTGCTTAGCTTTAATCCAATGGCGCTGATGTTCCAGACTGTAAATGAGGGACAGGTATATGATTCGTGTGATTGGGAATATTTCACATATAGATATGAGGAACAACTTCCAGACGGACAGAAAGGTGTCCGTATTATAGGAATGGCGGAGACAAACAATGGCCCTCATCATCCCGATTGTTACAATTTAGACAATAAGCCGTTCACTCTTTTCTCGCTTGATTTTTTCGTCACTAATGACAGAACTTTTGAAGGCACTCATCAACCAATTAAGTTTCTGTGGTTAGATTGCGGCGACAATATGATTGCCTATAACGACACTTCGGATGGTATATATCCATCAATAGAAGTTGCCATTTCCCGATATGTTTTCGAGGATACGCTTGGCACTGAAATCACTGATCCTACAATTGATACTTTCCCTACCTATTTCGGAGCACCTGATATTTGCCTTGAAACTGATAATCCACCAACCCGTTTCATCGATTTCTACAATGGCGCAATAGATATTGAAAGTACAGACTCAGTAGATATACGATATCGTGGCGATTTAAACCTCAATGGCATTCCTAATGAGATACAGGACGCCAATTTATATTCTAACTACTTTGTATATGGCATAGATGTTTTCGATAATGAAAGTTATGAGGAGCGAATTGTTCAGTCCGATGTAAATCATGATGGCATTCCTCTAACAATTGAGGATTTTACATATCAAATACGGATAATAGTAGGAGACGCACTGCCATTCCCGCCAACAGAAGGCACCGCTACATTTATAGATATGGATAGCGCTGTCTATATTGAAACAATCGATACTCTTGGAACTGCACATCTGGTATTTGAAGGTAATGTTGCTCCTGTTCTCCAAGCGAATGGAATGGAAATTAAATATTCATATTGGTCAGATGATGACGTCACTCATGTCCTGATATATAAGATTGGTACTGGGGCTTTTTCCTCTGGTTTGTTGCTGACACATAATGATGGAACTCACCTTGTCGAAGCATCTGCAACTACATACTATGGCGGATCTGTCGATTTGACTATTGAATCGGATTCATCGTCAAGCTCTGGTCGTTTCACTTTGGCGCAGAATCATCCTAATCCATTCAACCCTTCTACGACGATTAAATTTCAACTTCCAAGCAAATCATTTGTCGAATTATCAATTTATGATGTATTGGGTCGCAAGGTAAAAAACATTGTTCATGAAACAGTTCCAGCAGGTGCTCATTCAGTTATATGGGATGGTTGTAACGAATCAGGAGAATATGTGGGTAGTGGTATATATTTCTACAGGCTTTCATCCGGTGATTTTGTAGAGTCTAAGAAAATGCTTTTGCTTAAGTAGAATAAGCAGACAAATTGGCATTTCCCATACAAAATACTTAAATAAAATAATTCCCTTTCCATATCAATGTG
>JAYEIF010000020.1:0-5751 GCA_034659895.1 Candidatus Zixiibacteriota bacterium | reverse complement strand
CTATGCCAGTAGCAAAATGCTTGACGATACATCAAAGATAGACAATCTTACGGCTGAGGTTACATACGATGTTGCAGACGATATTGAGTTATGTGCTTCATCTTACGAAGAGTCTGCAGACCGAGTGGTGACATCTTGTACCGGAGGAGTGGCTGAGTGGTCGAAAGCGGCGGTCTTGAAAACCGTTGTACCGCAAGGTACCGTGGGTTCGAATCCTACCTCCTCCGCTTTTTATGTACCCTATTGGGGCGCATTATCTTACGCCATGGGTTCGAAGTTTTTCACACAAATTTCTAACAAAATGATGCGCGATCAAGCGCTCAATTCTCGGAATCTGGCGGAAGGGTTCATACCCTAATTCCGCGGTATTCGCTTTTCGTGAATTGTCATTCCTTATCGTTTGGTTCAATGGTTTAACAATCGATTATTCTTGACGGAGAGTTTGAGTAATGGCTATATTTGTATCCACACGATTAGAATTGGAGTTTTGGCATGTCGACATCCTCAAGAAGAGCTTATAGAGGCCCGATGATTCACATTCGAGTGGACGGGGAGACTCATAGACAGCTTCGAATTCTCGTTGCTAAGAAAGACACGACAATTCAGCAGCTGGTTAACGAGCTGATTCGGCGGGAGATTGGAAGAGTGCATAAACAAGGACTGCCAAGCCGGGGGTAACTTGAATCTTTTGGCGAGCTTCAGTGTTACGACTTATAGAGATCGTGTAAGCCAAAATAACGACCGAAAGGATACTGTGTGAAAATAGTTGAGGAACTTCGTCTCATAACGATCGCAATAGTTGCCTTTATGATCTTACTGTCTTGTATTCAGACTGTAGAGGCTCAAACGATTTCCTTGGATGAATATTTGACACTGGTTAAGCAGAACAATCCGTTCTTCGTGAGTGAGTCTCTTTCTGTCGAAATTAGTGTTGAATCGCAGGCGCGTCATCTTGGTGATAAGGACTGGCTTGCTGAGTCATCCCCTTTCATCAGCTACGATGATCGTAGCGGACTGTATAACACTACCTACAACAAGTCGAGCCAGATCCAGATAAACGGGTCTCTCCAGAAGAGAGTCTGGAAGACGGGTGGTCGATTCTCGATGTCATATACTTCCTCATATTCCGATCAAGATTATCGTACTCTCTTTTCAGGAAATCCATCGGAATTATTCAGGCAGCAGCTTTCAGTAACGTATTCTCATCCCTTGCTGAAAAACCAGGGCGGTGTGCTGGATCGACTGGAGTATGAGTTGGCCGCTTTTGTTATTGATTTCACCGAAGTTCAGTCTCAAGAGAACCAGGAGAATTTCCTTCTCAGCGCAGGGATTAGCTTCCTCGATTGGATTCTCATGGAGGAACAACTGCGCATTAACAAAGAGCGACTGCTGTTGGCAGAAGAGGAACTTAAGTCAGCAAAGGAGAAGTTCGAGGCTCATTTGATCGACAAGGTTGACGTCCTAAGACAAGAGGATGCATTGAGGATTGCAGAACAGAACGTTGTTTTGTCACAATCCCTGGCGTCAGCGAAGCAGACTGAGCTTGCGATATTTGCACAGTCACCTTCGATTGCTGACTCCAAGCCTGACTATGACATCTATGCGCCTGTTGTAATTAGCGACATTGAGGGAGTTATTGGTAGGCTGAATGCCGAGTCTCGTTTACTAAGGGCAATCGATATCTTAGTGGATCAAACCACAATGAAGACAGAGGGATTAACCAGTCAAACAAGACCACAACTTGATCTTAATCTCGGTACGGTATTGATCGAAGATGATGAGAGCTACGGTAAATCATTCGGAGTGGATAATCCCAGCCTGTTTGTCGGATTACAATTCACGTATCCATTAGGCAACCATACCACCAAGGCCGACATCAAGAGATCTGAGATCGAGCTTCAACAATTGAAAAGTGATCAAAAGAGTATATTCTTGGATCTTGAAGCTTCAATACGAGGAATTACAATTCAGATCAAGGAGATGGAGAGAGTCTTAGAGTTGAACCTTGGGCAAATCGAATCAGCTCAAGAGAGAACACGGGAGGAGACAAAAATATACGAGCAAGGTCGTGGTGATATGACGTTTGTGATTCAAAGTCAAGACAATGAAGCGAATGCCCGTCTAACATATCTTCAGAATGCTGTTGCTTATCACAAGCTGGTTCTTCAATATCGTGCCTTGTTAGATCAATTACTAGATTCAGAATAAGGAGACGCTTTGCATTCGTTCTTTAGGTTCTTTGTTGCCCGGCACAAATTGGCCAACCTCTTTACTATCGCAGTAACCCTCTTAGGGCTATACGCCCTAACCTATATACAGCGAGATCGTCGACCACAAGTGGACTTTGGGCAGATGACGGTGACGACTCGATATCCAGGAGCTTCGTCGGAGGATGTTGAGTTGAATGTGACTAATAAGATTGAAGAACAATTAAAGGGCGTCAGGGGTATTGAAGACATTGTCTCTTACTCAATGGAAAATATGTCGACTATCCAGGTCAATATCGATCCCGATGCAAGCGACCCGGATGAGATTAGGTTAGAGATTAGAGAAGCTGTTGGTAGAGTTACAGATCTACCCGCAGAAGTTGACGATCTGCCTCTGGTTAAAGACATAAAATCATCAATCATGCCTGTACTCGAAGTTGGTATTACCGGCGATATACCTTATAGGGAAAAGCGAGCCATTCTCGATCATCTTAAAAAACGTCTGGAGGAACTGCATGGTGTCTCCTCTGTGGAGAAGTACGGTTATCGTGCACGTGAGATAAAAATAGAAGTGAAGTCGTCTGCTCTAGAAGATTATCAAATCTCGCTGGGCGAAATAATCGCGGCCATCCAGGGACAGAATATTAGGGCGACAGCCGGAACTTTCGAATCGTATACTAGCGAAAAGAGCGTCGTTACACTGGCTCAGTTTCGAGATCCATACGAAGTTGGAGACGTAATAATCCGTTCTACGTTTGAGGGGCTACAAATTAAAGTCAAGGACCTTGCGATTATTCGTGATGATTTTGAGGATGAAACGGTTATATCCAGGGTGAACTCGGTACCAGCCCTATCTCTATTGATAAGTAAAAAGGAAAAAGCTGATATTATCCGAACCGTTGATGCTGTCAAGAAGGCAGTATTAAAGGAGCAAAAGTCATTCCCTGATGGTGTTGGTGTCCACTATGCCAACGATACTTCGCATCGCGTAAGGAGTAGAATGGATGTTGTTCTCTCAAATGCTGCCATGGGGTTTGTGTTAGTTATTTTGGTACTAACGGCCTTTTTGAGATTTCGAACTGCCTTATGGGTGGCCTTCAGTATTCCAGTCACATTACTCGGTGTTATTTTCTTGCTACCAGCGTTCAATGAGCTGTTGAGTTCTATCGCCCTGGCGGCCATGGTTTTGGTGCTGGGAATCATAGTTGATGATGCGATTGTAATTGCCGAAAACATCCATCGCCACCGGGAGAATGGTAAGAGTCCACTTGATGCTGCCACCGAGGGTATTAGAGAAGTATTTGCGCCGGTTGTCACTACAATACTCACAACAGCTCTGGCTTTTATTCCCATGTTTTTTATCTCTGGGCGTATGGGAAAGTTCATCTATGTCATTCCACTTGTTGTGTGTTTGGCATTAGTAGTTTCATTGTTTGAAGTGACTATTGCACTTCCGGCTCACATCGTCGGGGGGTTGAAACGGGTAACTGGCAAGGAGAAGACCGATAGTGGCCGCACGTGGTTTCAGCCAATCCAGAGATTGTTCAAGTTCGTGATCTACTATGTTCTCAGACTGCGTTACGTATTTGTAGCGCTATTCATTGTTCTGTTTGTATTCTCTGTACGACACGCGATAACCAAAATGGACTTTGTCTTATTCCCGAGTGGAAATGCAGATGAATTAAGCGTTCAGATCGAGATGCCGATTGGTACACCCCTTCAGGTAACTTCAGAAAAAATAGCTGAGGTGGAGCAATTGATTGATTCACTTCTAGGGGATGAGCTTGTGTCCTCAATTACAAGAGTAGGCCGGGGAGGTGAATTTGCTGGCGTTGAGGTCGAGAATATGGCACAGATAGCTCTCATATTGACCCCGACTAGTCAACGTGATAGATCAGGCGTTGAAATCGTAAAAGAGCTGAGGCAAAAGGGCAGGGACATACCAGGGATTAGCAAGATTACATACTCAGTAAAGTCTGTCGGTATGGCGTTGGCTGGAAAGCCGATAACATTGAGAGTCGTTGGGTCAGATGATATAATGAGAAGAGTGTTGGCAGACTCGATTGTGGCTATCATGAGTTCGATGGATGGAATCAAGGACATCGAACGGGATGACAAATTGGGTAAGGAGCAAATTGAGATTGTTGCGAATCGTGATAAATTGGCTAGAGCTGATCTGACTATTGCGGACATTGCCCAAAACATACGCATTGCATACGACGGACAAATAGTCACTTCGGTCAGGTACGGCGAAGAGGATGTTGATTTTCGTGTTTCTCTTCAAGCCAAAGCCCGCAAAAGCCTGGAGTACCTTTCACAACTCTTGATACCAAACAAGAAGGGACGATTGATTCCGTTGGGCGAAGTCTCGGACTTTAAGACAGGCCCGGGGCCTACGAATTTCTATCACTACAATGGCGAGCGGGCTGTAACAATTTCTGCAAGTGTAGATCAAGACATAATATCGCCAATGGCTGCAACAAAGAGAATCCTTGGACAGATAAACCTTGATAACGACTGGGCCGGAATGCGCATCAAGACGGCTGGCGAATCTAAGGAATCGGGTTCTTCCGTGATTGAGCTCTTTGCCGCGCTTGTCTTCGCAGTCATAGGCATATACTTCTTACTAATTCTGCTGTTCAATTCATTCTCTCAACCATTGATGGTTCTGTTAGCAATCCCATTCGGGCTTATAGGAGTAATTGGAGCTTTCGTCCTGCATGATCAAGTTCCGAGCTTTGTAGGAATGCTCGGTGTAATTGGCCTTGCTGGAGTTGTTGTCAACGACTCGCTGGTACTCGTCAATCACATCAATAGACTCAGAGAACAAAATAACCAAGCGAGCATTCTACAGATAGTTATTGAAGGCACTACAAACCGGCTTCGACCAATCTTAATAACAACGTTTACAACCGTAGCGAGTCTTTTGCCCCTTGCCTATGGGATCGGGGGTTCAGACGAGATGATGACACCCATGGCGCTGGCTCTTGGGTATGGACTTTTGTTTGCTACATTCTTGACCCTTGGACTTGTGCCTAGTTTTTATTTGATAGGACAGGATATCCGAAAGATGTTTAAGAAGTAACGGGGCTGGCTCAGAAAATCAGATAAGCTGAGTGTGGTATCTGCTACTGCTTGATTTCAAACGATTTTCATTTCTATGGTTTGCTTGATTGAAGTAGATATGAGGTGTGGGGAATTCTGCTACTAAGATAGGTCGAAAAAGCGGTCACGATTTGGTTACCCATCATGCTTTTGAGTCTCGACGATTTTCTAACCATTTTCTAACAGCGAACTTCACACAAGTGCATAGTAACTTGGACCAACTTGTCGCAACTTGAAGTAACTTAACCAATGTTGACCCACCGAATTGCGCGTAATTCATAGACTGGCATAAAGTTGTACGGAATGGCAGATTTCGAATCCTACCTCCTCCGCTTTATAACACGCTGTATTACATAGTCTTACTATGAACTGAACGGAGGTGTTTTCACACAAACCAAGTCAATAATAAAACCATTTAATTTAGATTAAAATTGCAACA
>JAYEIF010000019.1:0-5788 GCA_034659895.1 Candidatus Zixiibacteriota bacterium | reverse complement strand
TTCAACAAGCCCTACATAGTAACGAGTATAACGAATTATTCAGCAAGCCCTACTTTAGCTTTCTCATCAAGAATACGACAGCCTTCTAACAAGATGCTCTCAGTAGGGAGATTGTTATTTGATTTTGGAAGTTTACTCTGTGTTACCGGTTCAATGCCCCATCCACCATCGATCCAACCAAGACCTTCGTAAACTGCTTCGGCTCCGAGTTTGTCCCCTAATCTGGCATAAATGATAGCACCACTATCAAGATATATGGTGAGTTTATCTGCTTCATCAGTATTGGGGGATACTGTGATTCTTGTGGTTTTCCGTCCCGGCCCAAGAGCTTGAAGGATATCTATCAAACTCATATCAGACAACCGACCGGTAGTTTTATTTGATACATCTTTCACTCTGCGACGTTGTTTTTCAATAGATGAATGAATCTTATGCATTTTAACTACAAAAAGGTCTGTATTGGCATCAATGGCAAGGATATCCTCAATCCCTTGTTTCATAAGGGAAGTAAGTGATGAAACGACTGAAGAGTCTGTTAGCACAAAGGTTGGGACATCAAGAAAATCTACCCCTTGATCGGGTAATGTTTTGATAAAAGATTCTACTTCTTCCCGCTTCCCTGGAATTATCAACACCAGAATATCTGGCTTGCTTCGCTGATAAAGTTCTGCAAAGGTATTCGGTGAACCATAAGTTACAACTCTGAAACCTTCATTTTTTAAGCGCAATTCAAGAGGATATGAATAACCCGCATGGGCTGATACAATCATAACTTGACTGGAAATATCGAATGTTTGCTGACTAAGAATCTGTTCCTGAATCATTGCAATAAAAGCCTCGGCCACTTCCCTCATGAAAAGTTTGCCTGCCAAATCGCGGAACTTTTTCTTGATAGTGTCAAACTTGTCGAGATTTAGATGTTCCTCTGCCGGGATGTTGTCGCAGAAAATATCAACGATAGTTAGGATATTCCCTCCGAGCGCTTCGATTGGCAAACGTTTTGTGAACTTGTTGCCAAGGTCAACATACATAGATCGCAGTATCTCAACCACTGTTGGTGAATAATTCAGCGACTGAAGAAGTTTGACCGTTAAACTTAATGTTGCTCGCGGGTCTTTGGACGATTCCTGCGAATAATAGTATCTTGAAAGATCATGGAGATATCCGGCAGTGGTTATCTGCAATCGTTCTCTTGCCGGTAGTCCCAGATACTGGCACAGATTGTCCGCATACTGTCCCACTGTTCCGCTATGATTAGTAACCATTTCTCCCTTTGTGGAGAGAAGTGAGGTGAACATTTCGAGATTTTTGACAGCCATCTTTTCATAATCCGGAAGATAATCACCCTGCAAAATCAACTCTGCAGCGGATTCATAGTAGCGGACTACTGTTTGTGGCGATGATTTTCGCAGACGATCAATCAGGTCTATGTAGTCACCGGGGACGGTATCCTTAATCAGCACCGCATGGAACCGGCAACCCCCATGTTCATCTATCGCATCATCAGCAGAGTCCGTAACAACGATATTGTATCTCTCATGTTCCAATAATGACTTCAACAAGTTCGCCGAATATTCTTCATCTGAAACAATCAAGATATCTCCGCGAGAGCCCTGTGGCTCATTATTTGATTCGACATTAGTCTTAGTCTGAATTTTTTCTGTATCTGTAACACCACCTTGCGTCTCCGATAAAAGAATATCATCGAGAGAAACGTTACGATTCTGATAAAATCTATCTATGGCTGTTTTGATTGCTAATTCTGCTGCAACATATAATTCTACATTTTTACCCCGTGTTACAAAATAAAGCTCGTTTATCAGGTTCTCGTCATTAGGATTTTCGCAGGCAATTTTCAGGATATTCGCTTCAGGATCATAATCAAATGGAATCACATGTCTGGCAAGTGCTACTTTCTGTGGAATAAAGTTGAGTACTTCACTTGCAATTTCAATATCCGAAAGAAGAATGCCACGACATCCAAATTGAATAGTAAGCCCCTTTACCAATCCAGCCTCATCAATGTAACGGCAATAGAGAAGTTGAGATCCTAACTTGCCTGCGCGCTCCTTCTGATACATGAGGGCTTCCCTGATCTGGGACGCAGACACAAGCCCCTCTCTTACAAGGACTTCATCTAAACGTAGCTTGTCATTCACGATGTAACCACCAATTCGGCGTGCTAATTTTCTTTATAATCTTCAACAGTTTATTCATCTTTGGTATTATCTTACAATCAAGTTTATACCACACTTCCATAAGCTATTAGCTATATCGGCAATGTCAGGCAGGTATTGAGCCATCTTGTTCATCTGACACAAAATAGCTGAGCGTCTTCAAATGAGATTGGATTTTTATCGTTCGTATTTTGCTTTGAAGCGTTTAATAGCGCGGTAGATACCTTCTGCGACTTGCTGCTGATATTTCTTGTCCCTGAGAAGTTTTTCTTCCACCCCGTTTGAGATAAACGCTGTTTCGATAAGAACCGAAGGAGAAAATACCCTGTTGAGGACAAAGAATGCAGCCATATCCACACCTCGTGCGGGTGTTTTGAGAGAACGCCGAAATTCTCGATCAACCATCTTTGCAAAATCATGCGATTCTGTCTGGAATTCTGTCATAACCATCTCATTGAGAATTGTGAGAACTGGATCAGCAAACAGGTTGCTATTTCCATAATTTTCATTTTCTGAAAAGTGTGTCTCTCTACTACGCAGAAAAGCGGAGTTCTCAAACTGCGCTACGGCTCGGGCAGAGTCATTACGTGCGGGAGCAAGATAGAACACGTTCCATCCACGAACCGACCGACGTACAGACGAATTGGCATGGATAGATATAAACAGATCAGTGCCAGCATCGTTGGCAATTTTAGCTCGCTGTTCGAGTGTTACTTCTTTATCACGATCGCGAGTCATAATAACCTTGAATTCCTTATCTCTGCGGATTAGTCTTGCCAGCTTTTTGGATATAGCCAGTACTACATCCTTTTCGCGCGTGCTGTTTCGCCCCACAGCGCCGGATTGCCTTCCTCCATGACCGGGATCAATAACAATCACATCAATCTTTTCATCCGGACCGAATATAGCCGGCGTGTCAACAGTACTAATCTCAAATCCTTCATCAACTATCGATATCTGAATACGGGGCGGATTGTACTTAATCTCATGGTGCCAGTTTTCAAACTTCTGCTTTAGTCTGATTGAGACTTGTCCAGCACCATCAACCTGATGTGCTTTGAGATTATACATATACTGTCGGTCACGTCGGGAGAGAATCCTCGTGCGGTTAAGCTTACCATCACGGATTGAGACATTTATCCAATTGCCCTCGGTCACAAACACTTCATAGGTCAGAGATCTTGTTAGAAAAATTTCAATGAGCAATCCATTGGCTTTAGCAGAAACACTCAAATCTGTAACGTTGAAGTATTTTGAATCAACCCGAATGGTAGATTCATGCTGATCCCATGCAATTTTCTGAGAAAATACCCTGTCGAGATACGAAACAAATGTCTCAGCAGGTAAGTATAACTGTCCTTCGCGCAGTTTCACTGGGAAGGTTATATTGTATGCTTGCTCGTTGAGCTTAAAATATGGAGATCCAATGACAAACTCGAAATGGTTGGTATCAAGGATATACGATATGCGCTGTCCAATCATTTCCCAATCGAGAAGACCACCAACGATTTCAGCAAACCCTGAAAGAGAAAAATATGTAATTTCATCACTGTCAAAAGCCTTTATTTCATCAGATCCGCCGGAGATAGCCACATTAATCGTTTTGGCGTTAGCTGACATGCTCATCAGGCAGGCAAAAATTATTCCCATAAAAATTGATTTACAATATGTACTGGACAGTCTCATTTCAATACTTCCTGTATCTAGCCTGTCTAATACGGCGGTCTGCATCGGCTTTATCTAATTCGCGCCGCTTATCATACTTTTTACGTCCAGTTGCTACTGCCAGCTCAACTTTTGCCAAATTGTCACGAAAATAGATAGCCGTCAATATTAGCGTGAACCCACGTTGCTCAGTCATAATAAACAGTTTGCGAATCTCACGCTTGTGTAAAAGTAGCCGTCGCGGTCGAATAGGATCGTGGTTCTCGTAAGACATTTTATATGGAGAGATGTGCAAATTCTTGAGGATGATTTCTCCATTTTCAACAACAGCATAGGCATCGGACAGGTTTACTTTCCCCTCTCTAAGAGATTTTACTTCGCTGCCCTTAAGTTCAATTCCAGCTTCATAACTATCGTGAATATTATAGTCGTGCCGAGCCTTACGATTCCGCGCTACATAGCGTACATCATCTTTCTCCTTCATAAGTTCTACAATACCCGATGAACCCAAAGCGGGCAAACAAAAAGATAATCAGGGTTTTCGCCGGTAAGACTGAATATAATTGTATTGTAATATGCCCTGAAGAGGAAGGACATTGTGAGCTGAAGAACCTGCTGTCATTCAATAGATTAGCCAACTTATTGGGCTAATTCCGATGTCTTTGAAAGAATAACGGATAAATTGAGTAAAGTTTATTGTAAACTCTTCCGAAATTAATTCTACAACCACGATGTAGAGTGGGAAACTAATTTAAGGCAAAATTTGCAATGTCGTATAAAATTGATATCTCGACCGCCAAAGTCTTAGTCATTGACGACGAGCCGGAAATCACTGAAATAGTGCGGGCTTTTCTCGACGATGCAGGCTATAAGGTACTCGTGGAAAATTCGCCGCAAAATGCCGTTGAAGTTGCTCAGAAATTTCTTCCTGATATTATCCTGCTTGATATTATGATGCCCAATGTCGATGGCTATGATATTTGTGAAACCCTTAAAAATGATAGACACCTATCCCAGACTCCTGTGGTCTTCTTAACCGGTAAGGATCGCAACGATGATATGGGACGTTCATTCAAAGTCGGTGGAGATATGTTTATCAAAAAGCCGTTTTCCTGTGAACGCCTGCTTGAGATAGTTAATATCGTTCTTATGTCCACCAAGCACTAATTGATTTTTGGATTATTTTTTTGTTGACAAATTTGTGCAGCGCACTATATTAAAGCAAAAGCTATGAGAGTAATTAAACGGTACAGCAATAGAAGACTCTATGACACAGATTCCAGTTCTACTATCACACAGGGGGATGTGGCAAAACTGATTAGATCGGGAGTGGAAGTGCGTATTCTTGAGAGCTCGACTGGCGATGATATAACTACAGCGATTCTTGGTCGAATAATGTTGGCTGAAGCGGAATCGTGGGAAGATACACGGGAATCGAAAAAACTGTTAACACATATAATTAAGTTAGGAGGAACAAAATCCATGTCTATTTTGAAAAACACAGTACTGGCTTCAATTGGTGCCTTTCAGGTAACCAAAGGAAGAGCTGAGAAAATTATCGACGAGCTTATCAAAAAAGGTGAGCTTCAAGAATCGGATCGTAAGGAAGCTGTTCTGGAGATGCTTGATAAAGCAGAAAAATCGACGTCGTCAATTAGTAGCAGAGTTTCAACTGAAGCAACAAAGGCTCAAAAGGAAATATCTAAGTTCACTAAGGAAATTAGACAATACAAGCTTGTTAAAGCAAACGATATGGAAAAGCTTGAAACAAAGGTAGATAAGCTCACTAAAGCTGTAAATCGATTGGAGAAAAAACTGGCAGGAAAACAGACCGGTCAGACCTGAGACCAAAAATAGCGTTACTGCGATTACCCAAAGTAGAACAGCTATAACAATTGCGCATATAGCTTGTTGAATAAAGCTCTGTATGGCGGAACCCTTTTTAG
>JAYEIF010000018.1:0-5794 GCA_034659895.1 Candidatus Zixiibacteriota bacterium | reverse complement strand
TCCCGATGAAATCGGGAAGCTATTTATAACAAAACCCTTTCACTTGAAACAATACAAAACATGCTTATCTATTTATGAACAAAGAACTTACCCGCCTGTCGAGCGGACAGGTACTTTATTCAGCAGAACTTACATATATTGGACATCCAGTAATCTACTTAAATATATGACGAAATACAAACATTTATGGCTTGTTGAAGAAAGATTCTAAGATGCCCCGATACTTCAGGGAAACGGGCGACACGCTACGGCGCACTTCCTGTGCGCCGACAGGCACGTCAGCACAAGGCTGCAAGCTACCTGTCCGCTTGACAGGCGGGCGTGAATTGGAGATTGTTATACATAGTAACGAATTATTCAGCAGTCCTTACTTATCCGTTGAAGAGTCTTTTTCTGAATTGTCGTCCTTTCCTCCGTCCTGATTATTGTTATCGGGAAGGTCGACCATTGTTGTGCCATCGAGATACTTGACCGAACGCGGGCTGGTTATTTTCGTCAGTTTTTGGGTGATGTTGCCAATCTTCATCGCAGCTTCTTCGATTATTTGGAGCTTTTTCTTTAACTCGTCATCAAGATCCTTGCGACTCATAAGCAACAATTGAACACTGGCAAGAATAGCCTGAAGTGGATTGTTGACTTCGTGATTAACGGTAACAGCCATATCAAGGATACCGCTTAGTCGTTCTTTATCCAATATGCCTTGGAAATCTTCCTTGTCTCCAGTTGCTGAACCCGCAACATAGTGCAATGTAATCAGTGCAGATAGAGTTTCAAGGAAGTCCTCCTCGGAAACAATTGTGCGATTTCCTTCCTGGAGTCCTATCACAGCCCCAAAGGATTTCTTTCTGAATGTAAGCGGTAAGGTGAATGAGTGCTGCGGGGCATCCCCACCAAATGAAAGGAAAGCCGATACCAATTGGCGGTCCTTGCGAAGTTGCTCGAAAAGGCTCTTTTCCAATTCCATTAGATGACTATGATCCGATTTTTTGGAAGCGTGACTCACAGTCAAAGTAGGTGTGAAATCTTCATCCCAGAAAATGAGCGTAGCCGCTTTCAACCCAACCAGTTCAGATGCCTGAGTAATGGCGGTTTCAGCCAATTGCTCAAAACGATCGCCTCGGGAGGCAGCAAGAGCAAGTTGCCGAACAATGTCAAATCTTTCAGTCGAGTTCTGCTTCATTATATCATACGGTTCCACCGTTATTACCGATAGAGCAAAACAAATGCCCTTGGAATCAATTGATTCCAAACGGGAGTTATTTCGAAGTACGCTATAAAATACAACAAAATAGCGGATTTATCCACTATTTTCTGCTGTGCATAATTTGCACAGCCATTTCTTGAATATCCTGACGTGCATAGCAATTCACATAATGTGCGATAATATCTTATTCTATCGTTGACAACGATAGAATAAGTCAATACATTTTATTCTTCCTGTCAACTGAAATTGAGGTAGTTGATGATAGATTCGATGATGTGCGACAATTGTGGAATATTCGGAGTATACGGACATTCAAAAGCGGCTGAATTGACTTATTTTGGTCTCTATGCCCTGCAACATCGTGGTCAGGAATCAGCCGGAATTGTAACTTCCAACAACAGCGCCATTCATTACAAAAAGGGCATGGGGCTGGTATCCGAGGTGTTTTCCGATCAGTCTGTTTTACATGAGTTGCAGGGGAAAATTGCCATCGGACACACCCGCTACAGTACTTCAGGTGCGTCGTCTCTTATCAACATCCAGCCTTTCCTGATAACAAACAAGTCCCACTACACAGCCATTGCCCACAATGGTAATCTGACTAACTCACTGGAGCTGCGCAATAAACTTGACTCAAAAGGATCGATATTTCAAACGACTTCAGATACGGAGATTATTCTTCATCTTGCCGCACGTTCTTCGAAAAAAAAGCCACTTGAAAGAATATGTGATGCACTAAAAACAATTAGAGGAGCATATTCACTGGTTTTCCTTACTGAAGATTCAATTATTGCCGCTCGTGATCCGCATGGTTTCCGCCCGCTTTCTCTTGGCAAACTCAAAAAATCATGGGTTATAGCTTCGGAAACCACGGCTTTTGATCTGATAGGCGCTAAGTATGTTCGAGATATTAAACCTGGGGAAGTGCTTGAGATATCAGACAAAGGGCTAAAGTCAATCTATCCATTAAAAAAAACTCGTCATGCTTTCTGTATTTTTGAGTACATTTATTTTTCCCGTCCAGATTCTATTGTCTTTGGGGAAAACGTCGATAAAATCCGCCGTCGATTAGGACGTTTGCTGGCTCAGGAAAGTCCGGTGGATGCTGATATCGTTATAGGCGTTCCAGATTCGGCGAACACCGCCACTCTGGGTTTCGCTGAGGAGTCAGGTATCCGCTTCGAAATCGGACTGATACGAAATCATTATGTGGGCAGAACCTTTATTGATCCTCAGCAAAATATTCGTGATCTCGATGTTAAGTTGAAATTCAATCCAGTAAAAGGCGTACTTAAAGGAAAACGCGTAGTGGTAGTCGATGACTCAATCGTAAGGGGGACCACATCTCAGAAATTGGTTAAGTTAATTCGTGAGGCTGGAGCTAAAGAGATTCATTTCCGTGTATCTTCCCCTCCAATTATATCGCCTTGTTTCTTTGGCGTTGATATGCCTACAAGATCCGAACTCATTGGATCACACATGACAGTACCTGAAATTGAACGACATCTTGGGGTTGATTCATTGCGTTATCTCTCTCTTAAAGGGATGCTGTCAATGAAGTCATTGCCGAAAGAAAGCTTCTGCTCAAGCTGCTTTTCAGGCAAGTATCCCATTAAAGTCCCTTCGATCAGTGAAAAGCTCCCACTGGACATTAGATCGCCTGTAGTTAAGCTGTGAAATCTTTCAGCTGTCGAACTTTGGCTATCTGCCGATAATCATAAGAGATACTTTATTGACAATTCTGTGGTGGAGTAGTATATTAAATTGAACTTATCAATACTGCGCTGACAGTTATTCTGGTTGAATACATTGCTAAGCGGCTGTAAATATGGAGGACTGATGACCTCACGTGGTTTTATGTTCATACTGGCTATATCCATAATTGCTTTTGCAGTAACTGGATTGTATGGACGAACTATTGCCGGACAATCTAATAAAGTTGCAAGAATCCAATTGAATCCTCGGCAGCTACCGGTGAAACCACTGACTACACATATTAACCCTAAGGCATCACTGTCCCATGTGGTTGTGAAATTCGCAGATAATTTGTCGGTTCGTTTGCGCTCGGACCGGCTATTCTCCAAGTCCGGATTACCAGTAACAGAGGCAGAAAGCATTCTTCAACCTTATTTGGGAACACCGCGTATGAAACGTTTATTGAATGGTATTCCCGAGGAAAAAATCGACAATACTCTAACTTCCCTGCAATTGCACTCAAAGCACGCTCTTGCAGATATGAACAACTATTTCAGTATTGATGTTCAAGATTACGTTGAGGCAGAATTTTTAATCAACCAGTTAAACGCTCTGGATGATGTCGAATTGGCATATTTCGAATCGTTTCCCGAGCCGGCTGGTGATATTGATCCACCCACACCGTCTTGGGTGCCAGAACAGGATTATCGCGAGGCGGCACCAAATGGCGTTGATGCTGACTATGCCAATACTCTTCCCGGCGGTGATGGAACAGGGGTAAAGATTATTGATATTGAAGGTAGCTGGAAGGACACACACGAAGACCTCGATAAAGCTCTTGATGGCCTTATTGCGGGAACACCCATTAATGATATATCCTGGCGCAATCATGGCACGGCTGTTATTGGTGTTATGATTGCGGGTGATAACGGTTATGGAGTTACAGGTCTTTGTCCGGGAGCTGAAATCAATATGGTATCTATCGGTGGAATTAGTACTGCTGAAGCTCTATGGACAGCCGCTGATAGTCTTCAGGCTGGGGACCTGATGTTAATAGAACTCCATGCTCCGGGACCTCACTATGATTTTCAAAGCCGACCTGACCAGTTGGGATATGTCTGCATGGAATATTGGCAAGCAAACTACGACGCCATTCAGTACGCTTGGGCTAAAGGAGTTATTGTTATTGAAGCCGGTGGTAACGGAGCTGAGAACTTTGATGACGCAGAGCTTTACGGCTCGCTGTTTGATACGACTTATCGGAATTCACATGCTATCATAGTAGGAGCGGCTTATCCCGCTTCATCGGCAAACAATCTCGAGAGACTTGACTTTTCTAATTACGGAGAGCGTGTCAATCTTCAGGGATACGGATCCGGCGTTTACACAACTGGTTACGGTGGTCTCTTTGATGGAAATGATGATGAAAATCAATACTACACAGCATCGTTTGGTGGAACATCGTCCGCCTCTCCGATAATCACCGGAGCGACTGCCTGCCTTCAGGGAAACTATGAATCTACCTATGGTGTTCCTATGACTTCAGATCAAATCAGGGATGTGCTTGTCTCAACTGGCACACTGCAATTAGGAGACACATCAGAGCATATCGGACCACGCCCCGATCTTCAGGCGGCGATTGCGACTCTGGTTGGACCACCTTCGCTTTATGTCAACCCACTTCTTTTGGATACAACTCTCAATGAAGGTGAACAGGCTATTATGCAAGTTTGGATTCACAATCGTTCGGGAAGCGTTGCTATGGATTTCACCATAGCGGATAACGACTCGCTCGCAAAGAACGTTGACGATAACTGGCTGACTGCTGTGCCATTATCTGGAACGATTCCAGTAGCTGACTCAGTAGAAATTGATGTTACTCTTGACGCTTCGATACTTGGAGATCGTATTGAAACCTACACCGGAGTTCTGGAAATAAACTGGGGCCCTGTCGGCGGATCACTTGATTCCCTTTCACTTGTGCCTGTTTTCCTTAAAGTTCCATGTAACGACACAACATACACATCTATTTCGTCCGATGAACCAGAGGGACCTGTGTTCCAGTGGGTGTCCGCCCGTGATCTTGGTTTCAAGTTGCCCAACACGTTGTTCTATGGTTCTCAGGGTGATCCACTTGACGACGGCACCAATGGACCATGGGATATTGGTTTTGATTTTCCTTTCTATGATTCATTATATGATGAAGTCTTTGTCGGTGTAAATGGTGCAATTTCATTCGTTGATACCAATCTCAATGTCAACGGCTATTTCTCCGCCATCGAATTGCCCGGGGCTCCTTTTTCAACCTTTATTGCTCCATTATGGGCTGATTTGATATTTGACACGGAATTTGTTCCTTCGAGTGGCGTATATTTTTACCGCAGTCCGTTTAATGATACACTGGTCATCGAATGGCACCATCCAGCAAATTTCAATCAGGTTGGTGACACAACTATGGATTTTGAAATCATCCTTACCAACAGAGGGGAGATTGTTTTCCAATACAACGAAGTCGGCACCAGCGGAATTGAAATGAGCGCGCTGATTGGCGTTTCTGAAATTGACTGCAAAGCTCTGAGCCATTTTGATGGAGGGGATCCAATCGGACATGAAGTTTCCAATGGGGAAGCGGTTTTGTTTCATAACACTACCTATGTCTGGGTTCAAGCTGGGGATGTGAATAACTCAGGCGGGATAAATGTCTCCGACGTAACATATCTTGTGACATACCTTTTCAATAGTGGACCAGCACCAATTCCGTATGCGACCGGTAATGTCAACTGCAGTGATGGTGTCAATGTATCTGATGTGACTTATTTGGTTTCTTACCTCTTTCAGGGTGGTCCTGAACCCTGCGATTATCTTCAATAGAGTTGTTTTACAACTAAGTAGGGT
>JAYEIF010000017.1:0-5803 GCA_034659895.1 Candidatus Zixiibacteriota bacterium | reverse complement strand
AGTTGTAAAGCCCCTTGCCTTTGTCCAGAATAGATTTATTGATGGCTTCCAGTTTCTCGGCAAGTTTTTGATTAGCGCGTTCAAGCAATGGAGCCAGCTTTTTCTTACTGAACTTGTAATTTCGATAAACTTCCTTGATGGCTTCACCCTTAGAATCTCCGCCACCTTTCGATTCAAAAGTCTCACTTCCAAGACTGCTTCCAGTTTCATTATAGGTAATTGTCAAGGTCAACTCGCATTCGAGCATCAAGAACGATCTGTCAAAACCATCGACCTGTTGTTCATCGATGACTATTACATCTCCGCTCAAAGATAAAGATGAGCTGTCCTCCACAATATATCCAAGCTTGTCCAGACTTTTCATAATACGGTTCTTGACCAGATCAACCTGCTCTCCGCTTTGATCAGCAATATCAAGTGAGACCCACGTCTTCCACGGATTCGCCCATGAAGAAGCAGCAAACAGTATCATACTAAGAACTACAGTCAATGTTATTAGCTTTCTCATTTTACACCTCAGTAAATTTTAGAACTTCAGATTTTTAACAACATCATTTGTTATCATTATGTGAAATGTCTATCCAAAGGAATCGTCCCACAGACGATTTCCTGCGGCACGAATACTCAGGAAGGTTCTTTCTTAATTCCTGTTTCAGAGTCGACCAAGCTGAGAATGTATCCCCTCTGTATTGACTATAGCCGACCCGAAACAGGATATATTGCAATGATCTGTCAGTAAGCACCTCTGCCCGAACATGCTCAGCGATTTTCTGACAGGCGTTCTCAATAATCATTTCAGCTCGCTCACGTTCTCCATCAAACATTTCGTCAGGTAGAGTAACAAGAAGGCGGTGACGCTCTGTATACTGCTCACTGATTGAATTAGAAAATAATTGGTTTACCAACGCCCCAGCAGCTTTTCGAGTTGCTAATTTGAGAGCAGTGTTACGATTACGGTTTTTGTGTGAACCTGTTGTGCGTGCGAGCCTGTCACTAATAACCGCATCGCGTGCAACCAATTCTACCTTTGCCAGATAGCCGCGTCTGGTGTTGCGAATATAACACTCTCCGCTAATAACTACGTTCACAGAAAGAGGTATGATTGAACTGGTAAAAGACGATAGCTCGTATCCCGGCAAACTCGATTTTGATAAATTCGGTATAGAATGTGATTCAAGAGCAGAACGCGAGTAATAATCCATATGGTTTTCTGCCAGTGCCGATTCTACTTCTAATACCATCCGTATTTGAATTGGAGACAACCTCTTTAATGATTCGAGGGAGCGCCAATCATCGCTGGCATGAACGACAATAAAACTTGCACCCACCATTCTGGGCAGCCAACCTTTGTTCGTATCGGATGCAATTGCCTGCGAAAGGGATATTACTCCTACAATCACCGCAAAAATAAACATGTCGGCTGCCCGTTTCATATACCCTCCATCTCTCCTTCTGTTATATCCGTTGCCATCGTTACTCCCCGCAAGCAACTTTTGAAAAGATTAATTGTTTGTTAAGAGTCTTGCGTCGAAGTTTACCACTGGGGAACTCTTCTCTGTAACATTTTCTGATAGCTCTATTCAAGCTATAAGAATCTTCTGCCTGATCCTGAGTAGCCCACATGTATAGTTCAATTGTCTTTTCCGTTATGATGCCAGGTTTTACTTTCCTGCAGACTTCCTTGGCACAATCGATAAGAAAATCAGTTGCATCAATAACATCGTCTTCGTCGAAATCCTCACAGTCAAGTGTGAACACACCCTTGTACTTGATGCCAATTTTGAAGGCGTCTTTCCAGTAACCATTAATGCTGGCCAAAACACCGACCATAGCATTATTGAGCGCTTCTTCAAGCATGGCTGCCCTGGCATGACCAACCGCATAGTAATTGCTGTAACCGGTTTCGGAGCCAAGCCCCTTAGCGGTTGTTGTCTCAAATGCGGAGAGTGTGATGGAGCAGTTTTCGGTCGTTGAACCTTGATCAGCTTTCTTGTTGAACTTGTAATCAAACTTGATATAGACATCGCTTCCGATAACTTGAGCCATCATATAAGCATAGTCTTTCTTGCCTTCCCCGATAGCAAGCTGGAGACCTTCAACCATTTTCTGAATATCAGCGGTCATTTCAGGACTGGCATAATCATACCTCTGTTCAGCAAGGAATCCCTCAAGGACAACGGCAGCGTGATGAGCTAGTTCATCTTCCTTCAATACGTCAGTGGGATACACACCATCAGGCGTATTGGGCAACACCATGAGAGTCGGCGGATAGGGTGGGGGCGGCACAAAATTACAATTATCCACCAGCCAATTACTAAGAGCGCATTTGTTGACTCTTACTTCAATAACAATTTTAAGCTTGTCTCCGTCTTCAATTACAATTCGTCTTCTGGGTGTGGCATCACTATATGTAATGAAATTCAGTACAACAGAATCAGCAAAAAGCTGCTTCTGACATTCCTTCAAGTTGGCTCTTTCGTCGGTGGTTTGAACAAGTCCGTTTTCACCGACAAGCATCATCCATACTGCTGCTTTCTTTGCATCCAGCATGGCTTTTTCCTGACGGATTTTTTTCTTGGCTCCGGATTTACCCGTTGCTTCAAAGGTCCACTCACACTGATTGAATACCTCTACAAACTTTGCTTCTTTAGAAAGCGGCATATTGGATTTCGGATTGCCGGCGGTAGCAATTCCAAAACTGCCGAGCGCCAGCGCCAGTATGGTTAATGCTATTATTGTTTTTCGCATTATTCTTTTCTCCTGCTTCTTTTTTTATTCCTATCATCAGACATCTTTATAACCCCAGCGATGGCAGTGATGGCAATGAATAGGCTACATAGACCTGTCCTTCGAAACCTTCCTGATCGAACGTAATCTTATCCTCGTACGGCTTGTCGGACCACCATGTAGGGATTTCGCCATCAACTTTCAGGTCAACAAAGCTGTTATTCTCCATGTAACGGTAGTAACCGCTAACCCCGATATTTAGATCAATACCAAGCACGAACTCTATGCCTCCTCCGACACGGGCTCCAAAGTTTTCGATAAGGTATTGATATTCAACTTCGTCGATTGTTTTCTTCATTGAGATGCGTTGCCAGATTCCGGACGCATCTAGTTTAACCACCAATCGGGACAGGTAGAACTTTTTTGATATTCCAGCGCTGTAACCCAAAACTGTCGCAGTAGGCAGGTCTTCACCAAGAATCTTACCATCGATGCTGGCGACTCCAAAACTACCTTGAAGGTTGAAAAATAGCTGTGAAATTCCAGTCGTCTTCGCCAGGTTGTATTGTAGCGAAGCCTGTCCAACGTAAGCCCCATCAGAATAATCCTTATCAATTGAGAGATATTCAGTGCTCACTATCATTGAATCGATCTTTAACGGTATCAAGGCGGCTCCTATAGTCAGATCAACCCCAATACGAGGATGTTCTAAAGCCATCATACCTGTTTCATAGCCGCCGATTATCCCCTTACCTCTACTCATCTTTGTTTTGTCATTGCTGTTATCCGCAACACGGGCAACCATCAGGTGTCCGACACGACCCTCTTCGAGTTTCCCGTTTTCATCCTCGAAGTACTGAACAACACGATATTTGTCATCGATATGAATGCCTTCGCTTTTGCCAAGACGGAATGAAGCCCAACGCCCATCAATTTCCTCAAGCGGAATTTGCAGCGGAAAACGTTCGGCTACTCTTACTGTAAGGTTTTTGCAAAGACCACGTGTAGCTTCCCTGAATGCACATTCAAGAGGGCTGACACGTTGCTTTTTATCGAGAGTATCTTTCATTGACGCGGTTGAACCGAACTTTGCAATATCACGCCCCACAAATTTCACTACCGGTTGATTTTTCTCAAAAACGAGGTGATACCAAGCTACTCCGCCTTTGAGCTTCACTTGCTTAAATGAACTGTCCCCTTTTACTTCGTATGATTCTACAAAGGGCATATAGATGTAGGCGGAGTTCATCACACGCGCCAGGTCATCTGCTGTGATGCCTTCTTCTTTTGCCTTGACGACAATGAACCTTTCTCGCTCTACTTCAGGCAAAGCCCGTGATTTCTTGTAATAATCCAACACGCGCAGTAGATGAGGAACGATTGTAGATTTCAGCTGCTCGTCCATTTTTTCAAGAGTAAGATTTTTGCTAGCGGCTTCCGATTTGAACTGCTGAATATACTTTTCAGGTAAAACATTCAGGTCGAAACGGGATTGCTTCACCGCTTTTTCTACCTGAGAGAGATAGTATCTCTTGTTAGTCGAACTGATATTGTATTTTGTGTTGCTCTTAACGAGTAGATCGATGTAAGAAATCGACCTGCGTTGGGATTTTCCGAACAGGTTCTGATCGGCTGATGCTATGCTCCAGACAAGAGCAATTATCGTCGTAGTGAGCACCAGAGTTCTTGCCGTTTTCATGTCATCCTCCTTGTTTGTTTCAACTGAGCTTAAATTATTTGATTACAGGCAACAGTTTTATTCTTTGTCCCCACTTCTATTCCTACTATTTGAAGAAACATGAATGTGATAACATGTTCCACTCTCCTTCACATTTGATATTACCGTATTTGTTTCTAAATCTATCATTATTCTTAAATATTTTGAGATGAATTGTTTTTTTTAGTACAAAGCACTTCGATTTTCTTCACCAGAGTGATGATATCTACTGGTTTCTGAAAAAAAGCATTTGCGCTGTGTTCAATGCGACTCTCTTCAGTAATAATTTCAGAACTGGATATTAGAATTACTGGGGTGTTCTTGATTGAGACGTCATCGATATTGGTTCTCAATTCTTTTAGGAATGCCAATCCCTCGAGGCGCTTGTCCGAGCCAAAGTATTGCTCCATATTAATATCAAGCAGTACGCAGTCCGGATGGTGCCTCAATAGTATTTGCATCCCAAGTCCGCTTCGTACCGATGAAACAATTTCAAAGTGAGGTGCGAGTAGCAACTGCATATCAGCAATTAAATCATGGTCGTCATCAACTATTAGAACCAATAGCCTCGAGCGAGAGCTGTTATCAGTATTGTTGTGTTTACTATCCATGTGATGACATCATTGCAATTGACATACCAACAATGCCATTAATCCCAAAGTGATTGTAAGATTCCTCGCATCTCGTTGTGGGACAGTGTGAACAATAAATATTTTTTCTTACTCGCAACGGGATGATAAAAGTTGGAAATATCACTGAGAAATAAATTAAAGTTTTATTGAGTCCTATGCATTAGACGTTACTAATTGCATTACAGTCCTTTAGGAGTGACTGCCAAAGTTAACAGCCGGTAACCAAGCAAATGACATATAAAGTCTGCTCTTTGTGAGTCGTATCGTGATGGTGTAAACTTCAGTTCATCAGCGTAAACTACAGATGACACTTGTGACAGATATTTTATAGTGTGAAGCTGTTCGCATTGGGACTGCATGGAATTTGCGAGTCGTTGTCTATCAAAGGATTGATGACTAATGTCAAACCTTCACACAGTTGCTAACAGTGTTCGGCATAAGATTTGCAATAATAGCAGAAATAAGTAAAGCAAATTTCCTAACAGAGTATCAACTCTTTAGAAATCGGAGGATTTTAGAAATGAAGAAACTACAAATCATTTTATCAAAACAAGAGAAGGTTGAGCGTATCACCGCGAACCTTAACAATCTAAAGTCGGACGGTGAAGTTAGTGAAGAAGAGGTGGTTGCGGGATTTCGGACAGTATATTAAGGTGGATATAAGGTATTTATGGAGGATACAAAAATGAGGAAACGACGAAGATTTTCCGCCGAATTCAAAGCCCGC
>JAYEIF010000016.1:0-5856 GCA_034659895.1 Candidatus Zixiibacteriota bacterium | reverse complement strand
TCCTGATTTTTCACCAGTTCAAAACGAGGAATAACGAACGACGATGCTCCAAATTCCGACCATATTCCACGTTGAGATTCCTGAGCGTCAAAACATATACCGCCATAGTAGCGAAGCTCGGGATATTCTGGATTCAATAGGTTCTCTGAATCTATCAACGACTCTCTCAACCGATTGGCAACACCAACTGCGGCTGTCTGATGATGGCTCATTCTGTCTGACCAAAATAATCGCGGCAACTCGGTCTGAGCCTGCAACCATTGAAGCGGTTCGACATCTTTCACATTAACGGTCAACCGCACTGCCCGAGATTGATGTCGGAGCTGCGGTAGTGATAGTGTGTCCCTGATTTGTTCAGCTATTTTGTCATAAGCAGAAGTGATATTTCGAGTGTGGGTATGTTCAGAAACAATTTTCATACAATAGCGCTCATTTTCTCTTAATTTGATTCCATTGGTTTGATACCTGTGTAAAGCGTAGCCACACCAAATGTTAACGGCTCTGACTTTGTCTGCTCAAATCCAGAGTGCGTCATCAAATCGCAGAACTCTCTGCCATAAGGAAATTTTTCTACCGAGGTATTCAAGTATGTGTAAGCATTAGCTTCCCCGGAAATAAACGCACCCAACCGCGGGAGGATATGGCGAAAATACAAAAGGTAGATTCCTCGAAGAAATCTGCAAGAAGGAAGCGAAAATTCAAGGACAACAACAGCGCCGCCAGGTTTTAGCACTCGGAGTATTTCATTAAACGCTCTGGAAACATCCGTAACGTTACGGATTCCAAATGCGATTGTAACCACATCAAAACTGTAATCAGAAAAAGGCAATGAGAGCGCATCAGCTCGTACTAAAGATGTCTCGTTGCTCTTGCCTGCAATTGTTATCTTCCTCTGCGCCAGCTTCAACATTTCACCTGCAGGATCAAGACCAACGACTAAAGAGATATTGTCACAATTACTGAGAGCAGATAAAATTACATCCCCGGTACCAGTAGCCAGATCCAGCACTGTCATTTCGGATGTAGAGGGAAGCCGTTTTGCTAATTTCTTCCTCCAAGCAACATCGCGACGAGCGGACAGAAGACGATTAAGCAAATCATATCTGTGCGCAACCCTATTAAACAACTCTGAAATTTTATCTCGTGAGATGTCATTGCGTTGCTGCAAGCGGGTTGCATTACGATAATCAGTAATTTTATTTCCAGCTCTAAAATTCAAAATACCGCCAATTGACGTTTTTTGACTGTATTGCAGGGACTTTGTATCCCTACTTTTATATTAATCAGCAATATAGCTAATCTGTCACCGAATACAAGTAAGGTTGAGTTAACAGCTTCTATCAGGGGCTATTTCAGATTGGCTTTGTTTGCTTTAATTATGAAGTAATTTGGAGTTTTTTCCAAAGTATAAATTTCTTGCCAAATCATTCGATTTTAGTATATTATTGGGTTCTATGAGTTATATCAGAGCTTCCTGAAGGGAGTTTTGGTGAAAGAAAATGTGTTGAATAATGGCGATTAAGTAGTATCTTGACGAGGATTCGAGCGAGAGATTTGTTATTGTATGTTTGGTAACCTGACTGACAAACTGGAAACAGTCTTTAAGACACTTCGCGGTGCGGGAAAACTGTCGGAGAAAAATATCAAGGATTCGATGCGCGAAGTCCGACAGGCGTTGCTTGAAGCTGATGTCAACTACAAGGTTACTAAGCGGTTTATTAAAACCGTGCAGGAAAAGGCAGTAGGCGAAGAGGTTCTCAAATCAATCGAGCCGGGCCAGCAGGTTATCAAAATTGTTCATAAGGAATTGGTATCCTTGCTTGGGAACAAAGCTGAACCGACAGCATCGATAGATAAATCGCCGACGGTGTATATGGTTTGTGGTCTGCAAGGATCAGGAAAGACTACACTGTGTAGCAAGCTTGCGTTGATGTATCGCCGTAAAAATAAAAAGGCGATGGTAGTGGCGGCTGATATCTACCGTCCTGCCGCAGTGAAGCAACTGAAAGTTCTGGCTGATTCAATCAATGTGGAGTTTTTCTCGCTGGAAGGTAAAAAGCCTCCCAAAATCTGTCATGAGGCTGTCAAATACGCCGAGAAAAATTTCATCGATTTGGTTATTCTTGACACCGCTGGACGACTGCACATTGATGACGAGTTAATGACAGAATTGGAAGATATCAAAAAGCAAGTCAAACCGGATGAGTTGTTATTGGTAGCTGATGCTATGACAGGTCAGGATGCAGTAAAAGTTGCCGATGAATTTCACAGGAGACTGGATATCACCGGTGTAGTGTTATCCAAGATGGATGGCGATGCGCGCGGTGGAGCGGCTTTGTCAATTCGCGAGGTTACCGGATGTCCGATTAAACTGGCTTCGGTAGGCGAGAAGTTGGGGGATTTGGAACAATTTTATCCGGATCGTATGGCCTCTCGGATTCTCGGTATGGGAGATATTGTCTCACTGGTCGAAAAAGCACAGGAGACGATTGACGAAGAAAAAGCGGTCGAGATGCAGGAGAAACTACTGAAGTCCAAGTTTGACTTTGAGGATTTCTTGAAGCAGATGGACCAGATAAAAAAGATGGGACCGCTCGACGGATTGCTGAAAATGATTCCTGGAGCAGGCAAAGCGCTCAAGGGAGTTACGATTGATGAGAAAAATATCGAGAGGATGGTGGCTATCATCAAATCAATGACAATAGCTGAACGCCGCAATCCGGGAATGATAGATGGCTCACGCAAAAAACGTATTGCCATGGGATCTGGAAATTCTATACAATCTGTTAACCAACTGCTAAAGCAGTTTTATGCTATGCAAAAGATGTTTAGTAATATGAACAAAGGTAAATTAAAAGGGCTTCCTAAAGGTATGATGCCCTTTTGAATTGTAACCTGAAAAACGGAGGTCAGGATTTTTGGCCGTACACATTAGACTTCGTCGGATGGGCAAGAAAAAACAGCCCTTCTATCGCATTGTCGCCGCAGATTCGCGACGAGCTCGCGATGGTCGTTTTCTAGAGATTTTAGGAACCTACAACCCGATTGAGAAACCGGCAAAGGTAAAACTATTCGAGGACCGTCTCAGCTTCTGGTTGAATCAGGGCGCAACTCCTTCGGATACTGTCAATTCCATTTTCACTCAGGTAGGGTTTAATGAAAAGCATCAACGCGCCAAAAAGGGCGAGGATGTTTCTGAAGTAACTCTGGCTACTACCATTACTGAGCGCCCTAAAAAAACGCGCAAGATGAAAAAGGCTGCGCTTGCCAAAGCTGAGGAAGATAAGACTGAGAAAACAGCTGCTCCCGAAAACGCTGAGAAAAACGAGTAGATAGAATAATATCAACTGCGACAGCCATTAAATATCGAGAAAGAATCAATTTTGAACTACTGTAACTGTGATCTTGATTGTGAACCTGCTTTGAAACAGAGAAAGGAAAGATGCCATGAAGGAATTCGTCGAGTATATCGTCAAATCGATTGTTGATAACCCGGATCAAGTGGTTGTCAATGAAGTAGCCGGAAGTCGTACAACCGTATATGAACTCCATGTAAACCAATCAGATTTGGGCAAAGTAATCGGCAAGGGCGGAGCCACTGCCAGATCAATTCGCATTTTGTTGTCAGCATCGGCTGCTCGCCAGGGAAAGCGGGCTGTTTTGGAAATCCTTGAAGACTAAGCCGTGTCAAGTGAGGAGTTGGTGATTGTTGGACGATTAGGTCGTCCACGTGGAATAAATGGAGAAATATTTGTAACTCCCGATACTGATTTTCCTGATCGTTTTATCGGTTTGGAAGAAATCTTCATCGGAAATCATGGTAACTGGGAGAAACTGGAGATAGAATCATCTCGTCTTGTGTCGGGACGACCGGTATTGCTGTTTGAAGGAATGAGAAGCCCGGAGGATGTAGCTCGACTCACCAATTGTGAGCTGGCTGTCCTCAAGGAAAACTTGGTCGAACTTCCGCAGGAAAGTTACTACATCTTTGACCTTATTGGTTGTGAGGTGATAGAAGAAAATACAGGCCGATTGTTTGGAAAGATTGTCGATGTGGAACAGTATCCGGCTAATGATGCCTACGTTATCGACACTGTTAAAGGCGATCGGATTTTGTTCCCGGCGGTGAAACAGTTTGTGAAAGAAATCGACATTATCGCCAAACGTGTCACAATTGATGTGGCTGGCATGATAGAGGACAAAAAAAGCTGAATGGCTTTTGATGAAAATTGAGATAGTTACGCTGTTTCCGGACTACTTCAATCTGTCGTTGAAGCAGTCACTATTGGGAAAGGCGATTGATAAACGGCTCTTTGACATTGAAATAATAAATCTGCGCGACTATTCAGTGGATAAGCATCACACGGTTGATGATACTCCATTTGGAGGAGGCGGCGGTATGGTACTAAAAGTGGAGCCGGTTGACCGATGTCTGACTGCGCTGGGCTATTCCCATCGTGATGATGACAGCACCAACAGCGATAAAGAAAAAATTATACTAACTACCGCGGCAGGCAAAAGGTTTGACCAGCCACAGGCAATTCGCTACTCACTGTGTGAGCGGCTGACTATTATCTGCGGTCATTACCTTGGTGTTGACGAACGGCTAAGCCTTCTTTATGATTTGAACGAAATATCAATAGGAGACTACGTTCTCTCTGGAGGTGAACCTGCGGCACTGGTAATTGTGGATGCGGTGGCGCGGCTTATCCCGGGAGTAATGGGGAATTTTGAGTCTGCGTTGGAGGATTCGCACATGAACAGTACACTCGGCACCCCGTGTTATACCAAACCGTCAGTGTATAAGGGTTTTGATGTGCCTGCTGAGCTTATCTCCGGCAATCATAAAGAGATTAAACGGTTCCGTCAACGGGAAGCGCTGCGTAAGTGTTTGGTGAATAGGCCGGATATTTTAGCTAAAGCTGAATTGTCAGACGAAGAGGAAATTGAACTGGAACACTTGAAACAAACCGACAATAAAAAGAAGAAAACCAAAAAGTCGGAAGGTATAAACAGCAAGTAAAGTTACAGTAAGTGCAGATTGATTTTTGTGAGAAGATTTTTGATAATGATACATTGTAATATAGAACATGAAAGGATAGAACAATGAAACGTATTGCCAATATAGAGAAAAGCTATCTCAAGGAGGACATTCCTCCTTTCAGCTCGGGAGATACCCTCCGAGTTCATCTAAAAATCAAGGAGGGAGACAAAGAACGTATCCAGGTTTTTCAGGGCACTGTTATTGGCCGTCGAGGTAGTGGCACGGGAGCAACATTCACCGTCCGCAAGATGTCGGGAAGTGTTGGAATTGAACGTGTATTCCCTCTGCATTCGCCAAGTGTTGCAAAAATTGAAAATATCCGCTCAGGCTCTGTTCGGCGAGCCAAGCTGTACTACCTGCGCAACCTGACCGGCAAGTCAGCTCGAATCAAAGAGGAACTTAAGGATAGTGTAACAAAGAAAACGAAATCTAAAGCTACATCAAAGACACCGGTTGACAAGGAAGCTATTCCGAAAGAGAAGCCAGTCAAATCTTCTGTTAAAGCTACCGCACCTAAAGAAAAGGTTGAGGGAAAGGCAAAAGAAGCCTCATCAGAGAAATCTGAGGAAACAAAAGACAAGCAGGAATAGTAGCTATTTACAAACGATAATCCTGTCTTTGTTACACAAGACAGGATGTCCCAACCATTAAGATAGGGGTTTGTTGAAAAGCACGATTATCGTTGTTTCTATAAGGACGGAGACAAGCTGTGTTGCACCGTCCCTCGACTCTGCGGGCTTGTTGAAAAAAACAGTACGAAAGACGATATTGAGTCAGCCTCGTGAAGTTCGTAATTCCTCTATTATTCTCAT
>JAYEIF010000015.1:0-5863 GCA_034659895.1 Candidatus Zixiibacteriota bacterium | reverse complement strand
CCGGAATGAGGAAATAGCCCATCTCATCAGTGACAACACTGTCACGGGTTTCATCGCTCATCCAATAGACCCAGACATTGGAGCCCATAGCGCCACCGGCGCATGCTCCACTGTTTTCATAGACAATACCCTCAATTGAGCCGATAATCACAGGTGGATCTATGAGTGTATCCGTGTTGATAGGATCAAGCGGATTCGATCGTTCTTCCTTATCGCATACCAACAATGTCCCAAGAGTCAGCATGAGTACTCCGACAATAGCAACCATGCGACACAGATAGCACATCTGTATTATTCTGCCTACCTTAGAATTCATAAGTCACCACTAACATCTCAATTGACGAAAATGCTCCGAACCCCGCTGGCTTAATCCTGAATCCATGAAGTGTATTATTTTCAGACTCCGATGATGAAGACAAGAACCAGTACATCTCAAGAGCTGCCAGACCAAGCGCAATTACTCCTGCTGTGTTTCTTAGCTTCCATCTTTTTTCGTAGTCATTCCAGAGGGATGGCAATTCTTCAGAATTGCTCGAGTCTCTGTATTCCTCGTATTTCCCTTTGGCACTGAAGTGAGCTACAACCGTTGCCGATGTTGCGACTGCACATGCAAGACCAGTTACAATCTTCGCAGTTTTATAGCCACCTTCACTTTCAGTTGACACCGATAAGATTGGCTGTGTCAAACTGTCCTCAGTCTGCTGTTTTGCCAGTGCGATGCTGTCGGTCCGCGCCTGCTCTGCGAGTTCTATACTATCCTTACGAGCTTGCTCGACTTGGGCAAGATGTTCACTCTCCAGTTCATCAAGCGCGAGCTGACGTGCATGGTCCATCCAGCCAACGTAATCGGCATTGTTGATTTCATACTCTCCATCCCAATCTGGGTCAGCTTTCCATGCCAGCTTGCCGGCATCTGTAACGACCTGTTTAATATCGACCGTGTCAGCAAACACAAGACTGTCATACATAACCTGAGAAAGCAATCGATATCCATCTGCCATCTGTTCAGAAGCTATTGTATCAATCGCCACAAAGTCCAGAATCTCACGAGCAGCGCAATATAAATCAAAAGCACCATAGCTTCCCCGTGCATTTTCCAGCGATGGACCCAGAGAATCGTATGTGCATTCTGTCTCTGTTTCCTGTGCGCGCACAGCACCATCGACCAAGATCAGGCACAAAATCACTACCGCCAGCGCAAAGTATCGATTTGAGGATTTGAGTAACATAACTTTATTCAAAATAACAAAAATCTACTGTTTTGTCCAGTACACATTTAAACGAGCGATGTTACGAGCATTCAATTTAAACTGTGAAAAGTCAATTGTAGAATCTGAGGATAAAACAGTCATGCCGGCATCTGATCTACCGAGACTAATGACAAACGAATCCACAACTGCTCTGGCATGGTCATCGATCTCAACGCCAAATCCAATCATCCACTCCCCTATAATTCTCTTGATATTCCGAACAGGGAATCTACCATATTTCTCAGTGCGTCCATTAAGTGTTACCGCCAGATGTCCTTCCCTCAATGGGGGGCTGATTCCTATCTGTAGCGTAAAGACTTGGTTATCATGAAACATCTCGGCGAGATTATAGGTAACATTCGTATCAGCATGGAGTTGTAATGTATTACGCACAATAGGAAAGTCCGGCTGCATTATTGTAATTATTTGTAATCCGGTATCTGCAGTAATTCTCTCACCAATCGGAAACAGCACATCTCCGAGTAGGGCTTGGGCATTTTTCATAGGTAAAACATCAATCTGGATATTATGCTCTACGGCCGGCGGTGGAATGGGAGGTTCGACAATTGACTCGGGAACAACCTGTGCCGTGTCCTCGACAGTAACGTCGGGAACATCTGCCTGCAAAAAATTATCGTTCTCCTCTTCCACTACTGTGTCAATGACAAGCGATTCAGTTGAATCTTTCAGCTTGATCTCAGCTACAGTTAAGGTTTCAGCAGGAGCTTCAATGCGAAATAAGCTATCCAATACGGGAACATACTCCGTCCACAACCTTTGCATATCGTCACGAGCCAGATATGATAAGGCAACAAGCAGAATCACTAATATCAGTGTTCCGATATAACGTGAGACAAAACTTTTGCGAACAGTTTTCACACGATTGAAAGCACTTTGGAAGTCTTCTATGGTTTGAAATCGTTTTTTGTAATTGGGATGAGTCGCTTTTTGCAATACTTTCAGAAGTTGTGTGGAAATCTTTCTTTTCGCCGGGCCACCCCACTCAGAAATATTAGGGTATATCTTATTGCGATACACCGGCTCTCGAGTCAGTAGATAGTAAAATGTAACGCCAAGCTCGTAAATGTCACTCAGAAAAGGATTATATCCATGTGGCTCCCGATGCCGTTCAGGCGCTGCAAATTGCGGAGTCATAGCCCGATAACCTGTCTTAGTCACAGTTCCGCCAATTCGTTTGGCAATACCGAAGTCAATCAGGTAGACATGGCCACGTTTATCTATCATAATGTTACTGGGTTTAATATCCCGGTGTGCAATCTTCATTGAGTGAGCTACTTGCAGCGCACTTAAGATGGTTCTGACAACCTTGAAGAATTGCTGCTCTGTTAGGGGACCTTCGTTTTTAAGAATCTCCTCGCAGTTATTACCATTGATGAAAGGCACAATGATAGCTCTATCCTCAGGAAGAAAATCGACTATACGGCAGATATTGGGATGATCAAGTTCGGACAGAATTGTGGCTTCTTTCTCAAACTTGACGGTGTATTCTTCACGCTTGATAATTTTGACAACGACCCGTTGTTGAGACAAATTAAGATTAAAACCGTGGTAAACATCAGCAAAGCCACCGCTTCCGATATATCCGACGATCTTATACTTGTTGGCAAGTTCCCACCCTATCAGACCGAGTGGGTCGGGATTGTCATCATCCCAGCCATCCTTATGTGTACCAAGATTATCTTTGGACATCAAGCTCTCCTATTGGCACATGCGAATTCAGGCATTATCATTTTAAGTATAGGATGATTTTAACTATCAGTCAATATGATTCACATGATGCATTAGATTCCCCACTCTTTTACATCCCTCTGTAACATTTATTGCAAGGCAATTCGGGTATTTGCTCTTTTGGGAAGTTGCTTGATTTCAGAAAGCGACAAGGTTATATATGTATCACTGTAATCAGAGTTAGCCCGGATTTGTAATGATGGCCAACGGAAGGTAGTTGAAAATGAAAAATCGCTTCTTTGAACAACCTGTCCTTAACTCTCCTTATGAATATCCATCGCGGCACTGGGAGCTGGATGAGGATGGGCAACCCACACAGCAAATAATTGATCGCCGTCGTGGTGCTAAATTTATTACTCCAATACCTAAGCCTAAAAAACGAAAAGGGAGAACAAAGCAACAGCAGTTAATCCTCGATGAAGGTAAAGGTCTTTCAACTACGGAGCAACTTTACGATTCCACTTCAATGATCAATGCACTGCGCCGCCATGTAGATAAATGGCGAGATATTCCCGATCCAAATGCTTGGCGCGTAACTCCTGAAACTGCCAGATTACTCCAATACTGGCGTCATCATAAATTCAACAGTATCAGACCATTTTTCTGCCAAATAGAAGCAGTAGAAACTGCTATTTGGCTTACAGAAGTAGCCCCAAAAGCTGGTAAAATAGGCAAGACTTTTTTAGAGCATCTGATAAATGCTAATGGTGAAGCCAATCCTGATTTAATGAGACTCGCTTTGAAGCTGGCTACAGGTACAGGCAAAACGACAGTTATGGCTATGATTATCATCTGGCAAACAATCAATGCGGTACGAAGGCCAAATAGCAAGAAATTCACAAAAGGCTTTCTTGTTGTTACGCCCGGCATCACGATCAAAGATCGCCTGCGCGTGTTACAACCAAACGACCCCGATAGTTATTATGTGAGTCGAGAACTGGTACCACATGATATGCTTCAAGAACTCAATAATGCCAAGATAGTTATCACAAACTATCAGGTCTTCAAACTTCGTGAACGTTTGGACCTATCGAAAGGTGGGCGATCTCTTTTACAGGGTCGAGGCGAGAAACTTCAGACTCTCGAGACCGAAGGACAGATGCTCCAGCGAGTCATGCCGAACTTAATGGGAATGAAGAACATCATGGTTCTAAACGATGAGGCTCATCATTGCTATCGAGAGAAACCTGTTAAAGATGATGACGGCAATCTAAAAGGGGACGATAAGAAAGAGGCCGAGAAAAATAACGAAGCTGCGCGACTCTGGATAAATGGGATCGAGACAGTCAAACGCAAATTGGGATTGGTCAACGTTATGGATCTGTCTGCTACACCATTTTTCTTAAAAGGATCAGGATACGCCGAGGGTACTTTGTTCCCTTGGACGATGAGCGATTTTTCGCTCATGGATGCAATCGAGTGTGGAATAGTTAAGCTTCCTCGTGTTCCAGTCTCAGATAATATCCCCGGTGAGGATATGCCGATATTTCGTAACCTCTGGGAACATATTGGTAAGAAGATGCCCAAGAAGGGCCGGGGCAAAGCAAAAGCGCTTGACCCGCTCAGCATTCCAGTCGAACTCCATACCGCCCTCGACGCGCTCTATGGTCACTACAAGGAGACGTATGAGCTTTGGGAGGAAGAAGGAGTCAGCGTTCCGCCATGCTTCATTGTGGTTTGCAACAATACTTCTACATCCAAGCTGATCTACGACTATATCTCAGGCTTCCATCGGGAAAAAGAAGATGGAAGTACTATTCTTGAGAACGGGCGACTTGAGTTATTTAGAAATTTTAATGAACATGGCGACGCATTTGCACAGCCCAACACAATTCTTATCGATAGTGAACAGCTTGAATCAGGCGAAGCACTTGATAAGAACTTTCGTACAATGGCAAGTGACGAAATAGAGCGTTTTCGTAGAGAAATAAAAGAACGAACTGGCGATCAACGGCAGGCTGAAAAGATAACAGATCATGATTTACTTCGTGAAGTCATGAACACCGTCGGAAAAAAAGATAGGCTCGGTGGGAAAATCCGCTGTGTTGTTTCGGTTTCTATGCTTACAGAAGGTTGGGATGCAAACACCGTCACGCACGTTCTTGGAGTTCGGGCATTCGGAACTCAGCTTCTGTGTGAGCAGGTCATCGGTCGTGCTCTTCGCCGCCAATCCTATGAGCTAAATGATGAGGGACTGTTCAGTGTCGAATATGCAGATGTGCTTGGTATCCCGTTTGACTTCACGGCCAAACCAGTCATCGCACCACCGCATCCACCACCGCCCACTTATCAAGTAAGAGCCGTCCGTCCCGATCGCGATTATCTTGAAATTCAGTTTCCGCGTGTCCAGGGCTACAGAGTAGAGTTACCCAAAGAGCGACTTGTTGCCAAGTTTAACGATGATTCTGTCCTAAAGCTCACACCAGAACTTATTGGTCCTTCTGAAACAGAGAATTGGGGTATTATTGGCAAGGGCGTGAACCTGAATCTTATTCACACCGGTGACTTGCGCACATCAACCCTGATCTTCAATCTTACCACACGATTGATTTATACTAAATGGCGTGATCCCGGTGAGGAGCCTCATCTTAACCTGTTTGGATCGCTCAAGCGCATTACGAAACAATGGCTGGAAGAATGTTTAGTCTGCGAGGGTGGTACATATCCAGCTCAATTGATGTATCAAGAGTTGGCAGACATGGCCTGCGAGAGGATAACGGCTGGCATAACTCGGACCCTTGAGAGCGAAAGTCCGATCAAGGTCGTGCTTGACCCTTACAATCAGACTGGCTCTACAATCCATGTCAACTTCAACACCTCCAAACGGAATCGCTGGGAAACTGACTCACGCAAGTGTCATATCA
>JAYEIF010000014.1:0-5958 GCA_034659895.1 Candidatus Zixiibacteriota bacterium | reverse complement strand
AGCTGACGTGCCTGTCGGCGCACAGGAAGTGCGCCGTGGCGTGTAGAATGTTTATCAGGTGTCCCGATGAAATCGGGAAGCTATTTATAACAAAACCCTTTCACTTGAAACAATACAAAACATGCTTTTCTATTTATG
The DNA here is from genome assembly GCA_034659895.1 of Candidatus Zixiibacteriota bacterium. Taxonomy (GTDB): domain Bacteria; phylum Zixibacteria; class MSB-5A5; order GN15; family FEB-12; genus B120-G9. The sequence continues at coordinate 5,820 of JAYEIF010000014.1, read as the reverse complement.
AACAAAGAACTTATAATTCGTTACTATGCGCCACCCAATAATAAGTCAGCGGTGTCTTATGCGTTAACCCTGTTCACAGATGAAGGACACATTGAACTCAGAAAGCATTTGGCGCATTCCGGTTTGCGGGCTTTGCATATCCTCCGACCATGAAAAATCATCAGGTGTGAATAGATTATCCAGTCTTCTTTGGAAATGATTTTCATAAGATCGCGTTCTACCTTAACAACGTCCTTCTTAACTGTGAACCCCAGTTTTCGGCTGATGCGAAACACATGTGTATCAACAACAATACCTTCCGCCAGACCAAATCCGGTGCCAAGAATGACAGAGCCGGTTTTGCGTCCCACGCCGGTAAGTTTAGTTAGCTCATTAAGTGTGTGAGGAACTTTGCCATTGTGTCGTTCAAGTATCTGCTGTGCAGAAAGTTTGATAGCTTTGGCTTTATTGTTGTAAAAACCGGTGGAGCGAATATCACGAGCCAGTTTCTTTAGGTCAGCTTGCGCAAAATCTTCAATAGAAGGATACTTTCGAAACAGTCCCGGTGTTACAATGTTCACTCGTTCATCGGTGCACTGAGCTGATAGAATCGTTGCCACCATAAGTTGATGAACAGTCTTGTAACCAAGTGTGCAATCAACTTCGGGATAGCTCTTTTTCAATAGCTTTACACACTTACCAGCGCGGACAATTTTATCGGAAAGTTTTTCTCTCGGCATAGTCAGTTATCGCAAGCAAGGATTACCACACGGTCAATATCATTTAAGTCTTTCAATATCGTAATAGACTGATAGCGGTCGTCATTTTCAGTCAAACGGCTTACGCGGTCAGCCTGGTTGTAACCAATTTCAAACAAAATGCGTCCGTTATGACATAGATAGCTGGGAGCGACATCAATGATATTCGCAATTGCACCCATACCGTCATCATCAGCGGTCAGTGAAATTTTAGGATCTGCCAGAACTTCAGGCGGAAGCTCTCGATATTCATCCTCTGAAATATATGGAGGATTTGAAAGTATTATATCAAAGCGTTCCTCTGCATCAATTGCGGAGAAGAAATCAGAGTGGCGAAACTCTATTTTGTCATTCCCGCCAAGCTCGTTTGCATTTTGTTTGGCGACCTCAATAGCTTCATCAGAAATATCAACTGCCGTTATCGAACAGTCCGGCAGTTCGTTTGCCAAAGTTACCGAAATCACGCCGGAACCAACGCCGACATCAAGGATTTGCGGCCTTTCATATTTTTGACTTCGAATAAAACCCATCGCAGCTTCACATAGCATCTCAGTTTCGGGAGTGGGAACCATCACTTCAGGCGAGACAGTAAACCGTCTGCCATAAAACCAGGCTTCCCCAAGTATGTACTGAAGAGGATAACGAGTAGTTCGGCGTTGGATAATTTCTTCAAGTTGTGATAAGTGTTGTTCTTTAAGTAAATCATTTCCATTAAGATACAGCTTAAGTCGGTCAACTCCGAGAATATAGCAGAGAATTATCTCCACTTCGGCAACTCCCTGATCTATACCGGCATCTATAAGACGTTTACTATTTTGAGAGATTAGAGACGAAAGTTTCTGATTCACTCCAGTGGAGTCCTTTTTCGATGTTTACCAGCAGAGTTGGATTTTCGCCATGTATTATACTGTCCGAATAGATACAGCATCGCAATATGTGAAATCCATAACCAACAAACCGCTTTTGTTAAACCGGGAGAGAACTGAATAGAGTGCGGAATCAGATATATACCCAGAAGGACGAAAAAACTCCCAATGCCAAACCAACCGAGTGTTCGCAGAGAAAATATATTCCTGCCTATTTTACCTCGAGTTAGAGATCCGATAGACGAAAGAGTAATAAATACCAGATAGACAAACAGAAGCTGAGTCTTGTTGTCGGTAGCATCAGTACCAAAAGGAACACCTTCCCAGATTGTTCCGAAAGCGTAATGGTTCATCATAAAGCCAAATGGATAACAACCGAGAAAAGCACTCACTGTAGTGATAAAGAAAATCATAGCAAATTGGTGGGCATTAGTCCTATTTCGCACAAGATCGAAGCCGTATAATGCACCAAGTATGGCAAAAAAGACTGTGGCAAACATGAACAAAATATGAAAAAACAATGCAACAGAAGGCACTTCACCGATATATTTCAACATAAAAGGTTCACCATTTGGCATTCTTAAACTAGCCCGTAAACCGCCAACATTATCACGAATTTCAAAGTAATACCATGTTCGTCCCCCCTTATCGCCTGCCGTTGTCTGAGCATAGAAAATGCCAGCCGCTGAATCCTCAACTGAAAGAGGAGCTGTACCATATTTGGCAAGGTTTGTGTTTTTATCCTGCTCGAGCAGGCTCTGTCTGAATATGGCTTTTATCCCGGGTTCAAATGGACCGGTTATTTTCAATGATAATCTATCACTTTTGTGTTCCGTTATTTTTGGTACTGTATTGAATTCGAATGTATATCCGTTTTCGGTGTGAGTGTAGAATTCCGGCCTGCCACGAGAATTTTCCCGAGCGACATACAACAGTGTCAGTGTAAGCAACAACGCAACTATTATGCGGATTGTTTTCATTGAGCTACACCATCTTGTTGTTGCAACTTTAAGAGATTTTCCTGATCGTGATGTTGCAATGCTTCTGTCAAAATTCCAATTTCCCCTTGCATAACCTGATCCAGTTTATACAGTGTCAGTTTAATGCGATGATCGGTTACACGCCCTTGTGGAAAATTATAAGTGCGAATCTTCGCCGACCGATCACCAGTAGAAATCATAGAACGCCGCTCAGCGTCAGTTTTGGCTTGCTGCTCAGCCATCTTAATATCATACAGCCGCGTTCTAAGCACTTTCATTGCTTTGGTCTTGTTTTTCAATTGTGATTTTTCATCCTGACAGGTTACCACCAGACCGGTGGGCAGGTGCGTTATCCTGACAGCAGAGTCGGTAGTATTGACAGATTGACCTCCGGGTCCTGAGGAGTGGTAAACATCAACCTTGATATCATTATCTTTTATTTCAATGTCAACTTCCTCGGCTTCCGGAAGGACAGCTACCGAAACGGCTGAAGTATGAATCCGTCCCTGAGTTTCTGTCGTAGGCACTCTTTGAACTCGGTGTACTCCGGATTCATATTTCATCTTGCCAAATGCCTCATCTCCATCGAGAGAAAATATTATTTCCTTGAAACCACCCGAATGCGCTGGATGGGAGCTTAGAATCTCAATTTTCCAGCCATGGTTGTCGGCAAAACGTTGATACATCCGAAAAATATCACTTGCGAACAATCCTGCCTCATCTCCACCGGTTCCAGCTCTAATTTCAACAATAGCAGATTTGTCATCGTTGGGATCACGGGGAAGTAATTCAAATCGAAATTCGCTTTTAACCTTTTCAAGTTGCGCTTCCAATTCTTCCAGCTCTTCGCGTGCCATAGCGACCAATTCTTCATCTTCTCTGCTATCGATTATTTCCTGCGCATCTATCAATCCAATTCTAATTTTACGATATCGACGACCCGTCTCGAGAATTTTTTCGATATGACTTCTTTCCCGATTCAAATCAATCAGTTTCTTCTGATTTGACAAAGTCTCCGGATCAGCCATTTGTTTATCAATGGCAGATAGTTTTTCTTCTAATTTGTCAACTATTTCTAACATATAATTTCCGCTACTTTTTCATTAAGCATATTAGTTTAAGTTAATCCTGCGCTTACGGCAAGACAATAACAACGATATGGAGAGTTGCTTTGCTAAGGAACTTTTTTACTATCTGAAACAGTCTCCGACTGTTCCATACCAAGTGCGGCTTTGAGAGAAGCAATACCTACTTCGAGTTGCTCAAGGGACGGCTCTTTTGTAGTGATTTTCTGTAGCCAGAGACCGGGCTTTATCAATATTTTTGTAATTTTATTGTCTTTAGTTTTACTGGAAAATTTCAGCAGTTCGTATGACATTCCCGCAACCAGAGGTAAGAGTGAAAAATGTATGCCAAAGCGAGTCAGAAGGGTGGGAGGTGCCCCCGTCAAAAATGCATAGATTGTGTCAGAAATAGCATAAATGGCAATAGCAAATAGAGCTACAATGATAATAAAAGAAGTGCCGCATCGGGGATTAAATCGGGTATGATTGGTAGCGCGCTCGGGAATTAGCTCATCATTCATTTCATAGCACTGAATGGATTTATGCTCTGCGCCGTGATATTCAAAGATGCGTCGGAACTCTCCAAAAAGTGACAGTGACCAGACATATATCAGGAACATAGCTAATCTGATAGCACCTGCGGCGAGATTGAAACCGACAGCCTCACGCTCAACTCCAGCTAACTGAGAGATTGCCAGCGGTAGAAAAAAGAAAATAAATACTCCGGCGGCAACTGCAAAAACCACAGTTATTCCCAGCTTAAGGTTATTTGATTTAGAAAGTATGTCATCTGTTGACTCACCTTTGTTAGCGGCTTCTTCCTTTTCTAATTCCTTTATAGCGACATCAGCAGAGAAATTGAGAGTTTTGATACCAATAATTAGCATCTCGATAAACGTTACTACTCCTCTAATGATAGGAAAACCAAGGATCTTGGAACGCTTTGTAAACGAAATATAAGGACAGGTCTTGACAAGGATTTCGCCATCGGGTTTACGTACAGCCGTTGCGACCCTTTCTTTGGATCGCATCATAACCCCCTCGATTACAGCTTGTCCACCAACATTGGTTTCCGACATAGTATCTTTCTATAGCGACTCTTGTTAAAAACTGCCTGGTAACATCCCAAATTTGGTTAAACTGAAAAGTGGCGCTATGAATAAAAACTCATAGACACCACGAAACAGCAAAATAGTTTTCAGAAAGTAACTACTTAGTTTTCTTTTGAAATTTTTCGTACTTCCTGCGGAAGCGTTCAACCCGTCCAGCCGTATCCACCAGCTTCTGCTTGCCGGTAAAAAACGGATGACAAGCTGAGCAGATTTCCACGTTAATTTCCTTACGAGTCGATCTAGTCGGATAAGTAGCGCCACAAGCACACTTTACCTCGACATCATATACTTTCGGGTGAGTATTAGCTTTCAAATCATTTACCTCAAAACTTACTTACCTATACATTCTACACGGACACAATATACTTATCGGGTCTCAGAACCAATAAATATATGCTTTTTGGCACATTTCGCAAGAGTTATCTTGATATTTCCTTTGTAATACTAAAAAAAGTAAATTTTGTGTAAACACAAGTTTTGTGTAAACACAAGCTCTGTGTAAACACAAGTTTTGCATAGGCACAAGTTTTGTGTAGGCACAAGTTTTGTGTAGGCACAAGTTTTGTGTAATCACAAATTTTGTGTTGCTGTATCACCGAAGTGGGTATATCTTGATTATTAGAAAAATGAAAGCGTCTGTGAGCAGATTGTGATTAGCTTCTGTTACGATAGTAAGTATCATATTCTTGAGCGGACGATTTCTGAATAAATAATATCTGTGCAGGCTGTGTCTGATAGATTGTGTCAGTACAGACAGTATTTTGAGTAGGTATTGTATGTACAGACAATGTCTGAGCAGGCAATGTATGTGCGAGACAATGTATGAAGCAGATAATATCTGTGAAAGCAATATCTGAGCAGATAATATCTGTGCAGATGATATAATATCTGAGCCCCCGTAGCTCATCTGGATAGAGCATCTGCCTTCTAAGCAGAGGGTAGCAGGTTCGAGTCCTGCCGGGGGTACTTAAATTGATTTTGACGCCCTTCAGCTATCAAGTTGAAGGGTGTTCTGTATGTGGGATAAAGGCTTACGCCGTCTGAAGAGCAGTTCGAGAGTA
>JAYEIF010000013.1:0-6008 GCA_034659895.1 Candidatus Zixiibacteriota bacterium | reverse complement strand
AATAGCTTAAAAGGCTTGCACTTGATAAACATTCTACACGCCACGGCGCACTTTCAGCTCGCGTAGCAGCGGGGCTTGTCTCCGCTGTGTGTATAGAAACGGGCGACACAAGGCCGCCCGCTACGCGCCCGCCAAAGGCGGGGAGATTGTGGTACATAATAACTAATTTTTCAACAAGCCCTATTTATGAATAGTGCGGAGGAACTTTTCCACTTCAGGAACCCCTCCCTGAAAAATCAGATAACCGTTGTAAGGCTCACGCTCCGTAATCTCGGCTCTCACTGGAGTGAGCATAATTTTTTTTACTTCATCGAGATCTTCCGTCTGTCCCAAAGCCCAGCCCAACTTGATGTAGGCAACTTCCGGTAACATATTTTCAGTTGGGATTATGCCTAAGCCCATCAAATCACGCCCTGTGTCATAAACAAACATATGGACATATCCCCAAAGCGTCTGAACCGTCATATATATTGCAACACCTGCTTTTGTGGCACGGTCGATCGCCGGATAGACGTGTTTATTGACATGCCCTAAACCGGTCCCCGCAATGACGATACCTCTGTAGCCATTATTCACAAGTGAATCAATGATATCCGGCTGCATATTTGGATAATAATACACCAGCGCTACCTTCTCTTCAAAGTACGGCAGTATCTTAACCTCGTTATCCTTTCGTCGTCGATTGTAATTATGTTGAATAGGAGTAATTTTCGTACGATCGATCATAGCCAGAGGAATATCTCCAATTGTACGAAACGTTGACCGATAAGAGGAATGCATTTTACGCACCCTGGTTCCCAGATGCAGTAAACCGTATTCATCGGACGTCGGGCCAAACATACATACCATCACCTCGGCGATATCAGATTCTGCGGCTGTTTTGGTTGCGTGGATAAGATTCAAAGCAGCATCCGATGAAGGTCGATCTGACGATCTCTGTGAACCAACCAACACAATCGGAACCGGCGGGTTTTGCACCATAAAGGAAAGCGCTGCTGCTGTGTGGTGCATTGTATCAGTGCCATGACCAACAACAATACCATCAATCCCTTTAGTTATTTGTTCCCCAATGGCTTTAGCTAAAACTATGTACTGTTTTGGTCCCATATTCTCGCTGAATACAGCAAATAACTTGTCTGTAGTCAAATTGCAAATATCAGCCAATTCTGGCACAGCGCCATACAACTCACCAGGCGAAAATGCTGGTATAACCGCTCCGGTTCGATAGTCAAGACGCGAAGCAATCGTTCCGCCAGTGCCAAAAAGTTTAACATTCGGCTTATTTTCAGAGGTTGGAAATTCCTGTTCCGGAATCTTGTAGTTTGCTTCTTTGTAACCAAATTCCTTCATTTCAAGAATAGTATCAACTGCAATGCCGATATTGTATCCGGTAATCAGTTTGAGTACGATATGCTGAGCATCATCGTTCTCTGAACGGGGGAGTATAACTCCTTCAAAACTACCACGAGTGGTCTTAATGTTGGTTTCGCTCCAGACACGGACACCAAATTTCTCAAGCACAACCAGCGCTTCACCGCGATACCCCTGTACCTTATCAGCCACGATTCACCATCCTCTCCACTTCGGTACGCAGGTCAGCAAGCGATACATTCCCTAACGCATAAGGACGAAGACGACCCATTAACCAGTGAACTGTCGCATTAACACCAAGTAAAGAATTTAATGGTTTGAATTCCTTCAACAGTGCCGGAACCCGCCCTGTAATCTCATCCATCGTGAATTTTCTAAATCCTGTTGACTTAAGAAGCGTATCAAACTGAACATTCGGTTTAACACAAAGATCAGCCAAAAATTCATAGGCAAACTCTGGAAGAATCTTTTTTTGACAGAGGAACTCAAATAGCATATACAGCCGTTCAAAATCTAATTTTCCAGCGCTTTTCCTTTGTCCTTCAAGATATTTGAGCCTGTGGCCAAGAATTGTCCCAAGGAGCTTTTGCGAAATCTCAAAATCGTTGTTGATTCGCTCTATCAATGTTACCAAGTTCTTTCTCAAAAGCCACTGATGACAATCGGCAGGGATATTCCATTCCCTAAGCTGCTCCATTCTTTTATTGACTTCAACCGGAAGATTGGCACCAATCCGTTCGATAGTTTCGCTTAATATCGATAACGGAGCGGAATCTGTGTCGGGATACATTCGATTGGGACCGGGGAGAACTCGCTCGAAAATTGTAGTGCCATCAGAAAATGATTTCCGTGTTTCATTTGGAACACCCTCGAAAGCAAGGCGACAACGTTCTTCGATTGTTTCCAATGCAGTCGCAATATCTTCTTCAGGCCCCCAAAATAGAAGCTGAGCATCACCATCCTGAGAATTAAGCCGCTGTCTTATTTCAGCCCAGATACTATTCTTAACCGAAAGACCACTGTCTGTAAGCGGTTCTGATGTTACAAGATTTGGTTTCTCAATACACGCAATAACCTTCAATCGATCACTAATTTCATCAGCAAATATCTTCCCCGGCTGTGTGAAATGGGACAGAATTCCGGAAAATCCAGGCAAATTAACAGCAACAGCCCTATCCACAAGTTTGTAATCAATATCCTTTCCCCTGATAATTGAAACATCAATATCAGAATAACCAATTTCCCAATTAGAAGTATCTTTGATTCGTTTGAGAAGTTTATCCTTAATGACCAGCAATGCTTTTTGTCGAAATGCTTCGATATGTGTCAGATCTGGGATCCAGGAAATATGTGCTACACCTTTGATTTCAACTCTTGTTCCACCCTTGATACTGACATTTACATCTTGCCGCGCAGCACCTATTCCTGTTCTCACTTTACCTGAACTTCGCACTAAAAATCTCAAATAGTTCCCGGCTTCGCCAGCTTCATCAGGGTTCAACATATCAGGATAAGTAACCATCTCAATCAACGGCATACCCAACCTATCCGTTGTGTATATGCGATCATGACGAATGTCTGACACCTCGCGGCAGGAATCTTCCTCTATGCTCAACTGGATAATGCGCACCTGCTTCTTGCTAAGAGGGATCTTACCCTCAATGCCAACTATCGCAGTTCGTTGGAATCCGGTAGGAATACTTCCATCAAGATACTGTTTACGTGTAATGTGGAGTTCACCAACTATATTTGTTTTCAGGAGTAGAGCAATTTCGATAGCAATTTCAAGAGCTTCCAGATCAATCTTAAAAGGTGGCGTATCATCAATTTCGTAAGTGCAGGCAGTTTCGTTTTTAATGCGGTAAATGATATTCTTACGCGTTTTACGCTCCATAAGAGCAGTGCCGTCGTATTCTCCCATCTCGCTCAAGGTTGGACGCATGTGACGAATCACTTCTGCGTTAAAATCATCTCCACGTTGATAGATTCCAGCAGGACACCGACAAAAAAGTTTTGATTTTGTAAGCAACTGCTGATGAATTTCCAGCCCGCACTTGAACCCAAGTTGTTTATATTTTTCTTCAGTAGCTTCCCCTCTTGGGATGAAACCCACCTGTTTCAAAGTCCTACGATAATTCTTTTCAGAATTGTCTGTAATCCTGTCATTGTTATCCACAATGGCCTTATCTGGTTGATTCACTTCAAGCTGCTCCATTCATTACCAACATTGACCAATTTATATCAAAAACTGCCTTTAACAGTCCAGTAATGATAATCAAATAGCCTTGATTTAGCAAACTTTTCCAACATAACAATCAGTGAAAATGGGCTTATTTTTCTGTGCCGAGCAGAAATACCAAAACAATCTCAAAATGAATCCTATCCTCTCAGATAGCGAGAAATTATTTTTTGTCAATAGGTTGGCTGTTTCGTTCCAGATTTTTGACTATGCCTTTTTGAGCGAAGCAACATATTAAAGTAGGTGCGTTGAAAAATCGCCAACGCCTTACGCTCAAGATCAGCAGACTTTCCCGGAAGCGAATCAACCAAATTAACATGAGACGCAATTTTACCAGTGGTAGTATCGATACGATAAAGTGACTGTGGACCACCGATACGGCTAACACTATAATAATAATTCTCCATATATCCAATTTTCAACCAGTCAGAGAACTGGGCAAACTCAGCTCCGATTTCGGAACTATCCAGGATATCCTGTCCAAAAGAGTAATCGTCATAATTCAATCGCAATCGCCCCATTACAGTAGGCAAAATATCAATCTGACTGCTCAGACGCGAGATCCGCCGGCCGTGAGTAGTATCCATAGAATCGGTATGTAATAACAGTAAAGGAATATGGTACTGTGTCAAATCCATGTCGTCTTTTGGCTGAAAGAGCGCACCATTATCGGCAGTAATAACAATCAGCGTATTGGAAAAACAAGTATCATCACTAACATCTTCAATGAACTCCCCCAATGCCCAATCCGAGTATTTGAAAGCGTTCAATCTAAGTTGATTATCTTCTTCCTCTGACAACTTTCCAAAAGGGACATCAGGAACTTTCCACGGTCCGTGATTCGAAGCTGTTAGTAAAACCGCAAAATATGGCTTATTATTCAACACTCGCAGTTCCTCAACTGCACGATTGAACATTACATGATCGGGTACACCCAAAGTACTGAGTTTTTTAGATGAATCATAATCAAACAATGAAATTACACGATTTACACCGTTGGACATCAAAAACCCCTGCATATTGTCAAAATGCGGATCATGTGTCGTAAAGAACATCGTTTCGTAATCATGCTTACGGAGAATTGATGGCAGCCCCCAGAATCGATTTTGTCCAACAACTTGTTTCATAATCGACTTGCCAAAAATAAGCGGATAACCATATAACGTACAAAACAGACCTGAATAAGTATGACTGCCTGACGAATATATATTTGAAAATAAGCTTCCCCTGCAAGCCAGTCTATCGAAGTTTGGTGTTAAATCATAGTTATACATATTCTCAAGGCAACCAATCCGACTGGCTCCAAATGACTCCATTATAATCAGAATTACATTAGGTGGGTTGTCATTTTCAGGAGAGAAAGTAACCCGTCGATAGAGTTGCTCCTCAGACAAATCATCCGTAGTGAATTGTCGGCCGGTGAGTGCCCTTACAAGTGAGTCTGCTTCAGGAAAAGCGATGGATTCCATCATTTCACTGCGGTTTTGTTTACTGCCTACATCATAGACAGCATCACGAAGAAATGTAAATGTTGGATTTAGAGCCAGTTGATTTGCTATATCATACTTAGAGAAATAAGCCAGCCCCCATGTCAGTGGTGCCTTCTCTTCGATACGACCCCGTGCCAGAATCGCAAAAACGGCTAAAGTAAAAGGAATCCACAGTAGATTCACCCATATTGAAGTACGTCCTCCCCACGATGTAATTCTCCGAAGAAGCTTAAATGCCACATAAATAAACAATGTCAGCATGACAACATAGAGCAACAAATACCACACTACAGGGTAGGTTTGCCAAATCATAGAAATCATAAAACCAGGAGTATCCATCCATTGAAGAGCGCTTCCATTAAGACGAGAGTTAAAGAACTTGAAGAACTCAATATCGCATAAATGAATAAAGAATGTGACAGATGTTACCGCAGCTATAAAGCCAATGCTCACTTTTCTCACAACAGTGTTTTGTGTAATCTCGAGGAAGGGAATAGTGCAGAGCAAATACAAAGCTGAAGTTATGTACGCCGACACGGCCAAATCAAAACGAAGACCAACTATGAAAGACTGAAAAAGAACTAAAGCGGGAACCTCTTGGATATTACCTGATAATTGTGCCAATAAAATCAATCGCCATAACTGAAAGAATAATACCTGCAAAAGCAGTATCGCAATTGCAAATACGGTCGGGGCTGAAATATATCGACTACTAATTCTCAATCAATTCTCTCACATTGTAAATCAGCGGTTAAAATGGACGTTAATCACATAATTGTCAAGTTGTAGGAATATGTAAAATGGCTAAAAAATATTACTAATAAGGTATTTTTTCCTTTCATCTTTACTATAATCACTTATCTTATACAAGAAGGAAATTTTACTTTTATGTACACACTTTCTTTTGC
>JAYEIF010000012.1:0-6011 GCA_034659895.1 Candidatus Zixiibacteriota bacterium | reverse complement strand
TAGAGGTCAAACTTGTATGTCGGCTTGACGCTGAAAGCATAACACCTTAACACTGCCTGTTGAGTGCATTTCAACACATCATCTCTCTATCCCAATGCTTGACTCCGAGCCTGTGACAGGTCATCATACAATTATGTTTCTTCCTACTACACAAAGAGAACTGCGTCAGCTCGGCTGGAATGCCCTTGATGTCATTCTCGTAACCGGCGACAGCTATATCGACAGTCCGTATATCGGCGTTGCTGTAATCGGGAAAGTGCTCGTTGATGCCGGTTTTCGCGTGGGTATCATTGGCCAACCAGATATTAACACAAACCACGATATCACTCGCCTTGGAAAACCGAAACTTTTCTGGGGAGTTACCGGTGGATGTATTGATTCAATGGTTGCAAACTATACAGCCCTGAAAAAGAAAAGAAGATCCGATGATTACACTGCCGGCGGCAAAAACAACCGTCGTCCAAATCGAGCAGTCATTGTTTATAGTAACCTAATCAGACATTATTTCAAGGACACAATGCCAATTGTTCTCGGGGGAGTCGAGGCAAGCATGCGGCGCATCTCCCACTATGATTACTGGAGTGATAGCATTCGCCGCTCTATTCTTTTTGATGCCAAAGCTGATTATTTGATTTATGGTATGGGAGAACGAAGTATTGTCGAACTGGCTTCAAAATTACGTAACGGGCAGAGTGTCGAAGATTCTAAGGGAATGTGCTACATAGACGGAAAACCGAAACGTGATTACATCATACTTCCCTCGCATGACAAAGTAGCACAAGATAACAGCGCACTTATTGATATGTTTCACACTTTCTACCAAAATAACGATCCAGTCACTGCCAGAGGTCTTTGTCAACAACAGGATACCAGATATTTGATTCAGAACCCTCCGGCTCAATATCTTAATGAACAGGAACTCGACATAGTTTACGGGCTTGATTATGAACGGAATCTGCATCCGTACCACAGCAAAGACGGACAGGTCAAAGCGTTGGAGACAATTCGGTTTGCAGTTACTACGCATCGTGGTTGTTATGGCGAGTGCAATTTCTGTTCGATAGGTGTTCATCAGGGGCGAACTGTGCGTTGCCGAAGTGAACAATCAATTATTAAAGAAGTAAAACTGTTGACAAAGCATACGGAATTCAAGGGGAATATCCACGATGTTGGAGGACCAACTGCCAACATGTATGGCTTTGAATGTCAGCGAAAAGCTGTCAAAGGCAACTGCAACGACAAACGATGTGTGTATCCGAAAGTGTGTCGAACACTCAAACCGAACCATTCAAAACAGACAAATCTGCTTAAACGCATTATGGATATCCCGCGGGTAAAGCGAGTCTTTGTAGCCTCGGGAATACGATATGACCTTGTTTTGGCTGACAAGCAGAATGGCTCGGAGTACCTCAGGCAATTGGTAAAGCATCACGTATCCGGACAATTGAAACTGGCTCCGGAGCATTCGGAAGATGCGGTACTTGCTCTGATGGGTAAGCCAAAGCAGAAAGATTTAATTGATTTTCGCAGAAGTTTTCTTCGGTATTCACAACAAGCTGGCAAAAAGCAATTTCTCACTTATTATCTCATTGCGGCACATCCGGGCTGTACAGAGCAACACATGAGAGACCTTAAGAAATTCACAGGGCGCGAACTTAAAATGAATCCGGAACAGGTTCAGATTTTTACTCCTTTGCCATCAACATACTCAGCGTTGATGTATCACACTGAAGTGGACCCATTTACTGGTGAACCTATGTTTGTCGAAAAAAATATGGCTGGTAAACAGCGCCAGAAAAGAATTGTCGTTGAAAAAAGAAGAAAGTAAGCAGGCAAATCGTATCTGGTATTTCTTTTCATTGTACATAGATTGAGCATAAAATTTCCGGGTCGAGAGTTTCTTCTATTATGTCGATAAACTAATTGGTAGAGTAAATTGACGATGTAGGTAATAATAATTAAGTAATGACATACTTCGAAATACGTAACCGCTTGAATGGGCTGCAGGAGTTCCGCAATCTGTATCGGGAGTATCTCGATTTCACCAATCGCGAAGGCAATCTTCCCGCTCAGATGGTTCGGCAAAAGATGGAACCAATGATAGTGCAGACATGCGACTCGTTAAGGCGTGTTAAACTTGGCCGCATGATTACCCGCAATGCTCCCTCCAAAGGAGGAAAAAGACTAAAAATTAATCTTATCAAAGCTATTTTTAGAGATGAGCTTCGTCGAGATTTTTCCCTAAGTGATCAAATACCATTGGATATTCTCGACAAGGGAATAGTTCGCTACAAAACTCTCTTGTGGCAGCAAACACTTATGTTGTTCAATCCTTTCTTCTGGCTCTATCTGCTGGGCGGTTTTTTAGCTGATTTCCCGCTACTTGTGTTTCGCAGAGCCGGTTACGATACAGATTATGCTGAATCTCTAACTTCTGTACGCATATACAAAATCTTTGTTCAAGTCCTGATATTTGGAATGGTCATAAAATGGACCGGAATTGTGGATTGGATAAGGATTGACATCCTCGCCCTATAATACATATATTCTCAATTCAATAGTTACCAAAGGACGCAGCCAGTCCAGACTGTGGCTAAAAACGGCTGCCATATAAGGGAGTTTCTTTCTCGCATGGAGAGAGATAATATATGAACGGATTATCACCAGCCAGAATTGCAGTCTTCATCTCCGGCGGAGGATCCAATCTTCAGGCTTTAATCGATGCTTCAAAGTCTGGTATTCTAAACGGCGAAATTGTGTTCGTTGTTTCTAACCTGCGCAAAGCATACGGCCTTCAACGCGCCAAAAAAGGTGGTATCACTACTTTTATTTTTAAGAAAAAGAATTACGAATCTACAGAAGCCGCCGATACTGACCTGCTCGCCCGCCTTCAGCAACACAAGGTAGAATACATTGCCCTTGCTGGATATCTAAAGCTCCTGCCGGATAATGTAGTAAAAGACTTCTCAGGCAAAATAATCAACATCCACCCAGCCCTGTTACCAAAATACGGCGGCAAGGGAATGTATGGTCACCACGTTCATGAAGCTGTCCTTGCTTCGGGAGATAAAGAGTCTGGAGCAACTATTCACCTTGTGGATGAAATATACGATAACGGTCGCATCCTGCATCAAGCCAAGGTTCCCGTATTACCTGAAGACACCCCTGATTTGCTGGCGGCACGTGTGCTTGAACAGGAACACAAATGGTATGCCAGAATTCTGG
This sequence comes from Candidatus Zixiibacteriota bacterium, assembly GCA_034659895.1. Taxonomy (GTDB): domain Bacteria; phylum Zixibacteria; class MSB-5A5; order GN15; family FEB-12; genus B120-G9. Next base: position 2,786 of record JAYEIF010000012.1, on the reverse strand, counting down.
ATAAATTGATAAAAGGAGAATATGAAAAACAGCATGACTGATACTGTATTAACTACGGATATTAAGGAATACCCGCTTCTCGTGCGTGGCAAAGTGCGCGATGTTTACGATTTGGATGACAAACTGTTGTTTGTCGCCTCCGACCGTATCTCCGCTTTTGATGTTGTAATGCCAAATGGTATTCCGGGTAAAGGCAAGGTTCTGACAGCAATGTCGCTGTTTTGGTTTGATTTCCTGAGTGATGTCGTCGACAATCACCTCATCACAGCCAACATTGACGAGTACCCCGAACCACTGCGCAAGTATGAAGATATCCTCGAAGGACGCTCAATGATAGTTACCAAAGCCGACCGAATTGATTGTGAGTGTATTGTGCGCGGTTATATTTCCGGATCGATGTGGAAAGAGCTCAAAGCCGTTCGTAAAGAAGGTGGCAATACCGTTCACGGTTTCGATTTTCCTACTGATATTATGGAATCAGGTAAACTTCCCGAGGCGATTTTTACTCCATCCACCAAGAGTGACTCAGGGCACGATGAAAACATCAGCTATGCGCAACTGGTCGATATCATCGGTGAGGAAACGGCTGTGCTGTGTCGTGATAAATCACTATCTATTTACACCAAAGCCGCCGATTATGCCCTGACCAAGGGAATCATTATCGCTGATACCAAATTTGAGTTCGGTTTCAAAGATGGACACTTTATCCTTATTGATGAAGTGCTTTCACCCGATTCCAGTCGCTTCTGGCCGGTGAATGAATACAAGGAAGGACAAACTCAACCGTCATTTGACAAACAGCCAGTAAGGGACTACCTTAACAAACTTGATTGGGATAAGAAACCACCTGCACCGGCTCTGCCGGATGAAGTGGCAAAAGCCTCAGCGGATCGCTACCGCAAGGCTCAGCGATTACTTACAGGGAAGTAGCGTGACTATGCTGATACAGGATGGAAACCTATAACGGAGAGATAAAATGAATGATGAAGTGAAAATAAAAAGAGCTTTAATCTCAGTTTCAGATAAAACCGGTATCAAAAAACTCGCTCAGGGACTGACCGATATGGGTGTAGAAATACTGTCAACCGGCGGCACACTCAAAGCTATCAAGGATGCAGGCCTGCATGCTGTATCTGTGTCAACTTTCACAGGTTCTCCGGAGATACTCGATGGTCGCGTAAAAACATTGCATCCAAAAATCCATGCTGGTTTGCTCGCACGTCGTGATAATAAGTCCGATATAGAGACCATAGACGAATCTGATTATCGCTTAATTGATCTCGTTGTGGTTAATCTGTATCCCTTTGAACAAACCGTGGCGCGTTCCGATGCTACCGATGCTGAAATTATCGAAAATATTGATATCGGTGGCCCATCAATGCTACGTTCAGCATCCAAGAACTACTCCAGTGTAACAGTCGTGGTTGATCCTTCTGACTATAAGCAACTGCTAAAAGAGATGAATGCCAACGATGGAGCTACAAGCCTTGAGTTCCGCCGCCAATGTGCGGCCAAGGCGTTTGCGCTAACATCTCGTTACGATACTTCTATAGCGCGCTACTTTAATGTTGCTGACAAAGAAGAAACAGAAATGTTTCCATCAACGATTAAACCTGGTTTCACTTACCGTTCCGGTTTGCGATACGGCGAAAACCCACACCAGCAGGCATCGTTGTATGTCTCCGATGAATACAAAGGGCCGACTCTGCTCGATGGTCAGATTCTCTCAGGCAAAGAGCTTTCGTACAACAACTATGGCGATCTCGATTCATGTCTCGATATGCTTCTTGATTTCAAAGATCCATTTGCGTGTGTTGTCAAGCATGCCAATCCGTGCGGAGCCGCAGTGGGTGAAACAATCACGCAGGCATATAAAGACGCTTACGCCAGCGACCCTTTGTCTGCCTTTGGCTCTATCATTGGATTGAACCGCGAGGTGGATATCGACTGCGCCAAATTGCTACATGAAACTCCGTTTGTAGAATGTATGATTGCGCCGTCTTTCACCAAAGAAGCTTTCAAACTGCTCAAGCGCAAAAAAGCTCGACGGCTGCTGGCTCTTCCGCAAATTATCAATGGCCTACCCAAAGGTCACCTGATTTCCAAGTACATCCGAGGCGGACTTCTTCTTCAAGCACAAGATGAACTTGAAACTAACCCATCAGAACTGAAAGTCGTCACAAAACGCAAACCGACTTCCGAGGAGATAAAATCTTTGCTGTTTGCCTGGAAGGTTGTCAAACATACCAAGTCAAACGCCATCGTTTTGGCGAAAGGGAATGCGACAGTTGGTATTGGAATGGGACAGACCTCTCGGGTTGATTCGGGTTTTATGGCAGTCAAACGAGCTGGTGAGCGCACGAAGGGAGCAGTGATGGCTTCCGATGCTTTCTATCCGATGCCTGATGGAGTTGAAGTCGGGACTGATGCTGGTGTTACGGCAATTATCCAGCCGGGCGGCTCAAAAGGGGATGATGCTGCAATCGAAGCCGCCAATAAGGCTGGAGCCGCTATGGTCTTCACCGGCAATCGCCACTTCAAGCATTAGCAGAAATTAGGAAGAGCGGATACGATAACAGCTTTGTATCTAATAATCTATATTTTGTAGCTGGGAATCCTTTTATCCTCGCGAAACATTCACCGGTAATGACCGTACTCTTAATTAACGATGAATAAAAAACCTTTCTGTAAGGAATAAAGATACAATGGTAAAAAAAATAATCATCTCTGCGTTCGTTGTTATTGTCATCGGTGCTGTATTATACTTTGCCATTGGTAGTTCGGCA
>JAYEIF010000011.1:0-6033 GCA_034659895.1 Candidatus Zixiibacteriota bacterium | reverse complement strand
CTTTTAAGCTATTTATAACAAAACCCTTTCACTTGAAACAATACAAAACATGCTTATCTATTTATGAACAAAGAACTTACCCGCCTGTCGAGCGGACAGGTACTTTATTCAACAAGCCCTAAATATAATGACTTCCGCGAAGAGAAAATGGATGATTATTGGGATATATGGTGTCAGGAATTGGCAACTTGTATGTTTGCTGTCTGTTTAGGTAGAGTATTAATCGCTCCAGAATTGAATTGGATTTGAATCGTTATCGGATCATCGGACAACTCAAGGTGAAACAGATTAACAAATGTCGTTCCCTGATAGACTTTCTCAAAACCTCCCTCGGAGAGAGAAACCGTAAAGATAGGAAAATGCCAGACATCTGATGGTCGATCGGCCATAATAGAAACACCAATATCACGATATTGATCCAACAAGCTGTAACCGCCAACTTGACTGTAAGTCCCTTCAGAATCGAGAAAACAATTATCGTGGCGATGCCCATCAATCAGGATAAATCTATCCTCGGCATGACCAGCCTGAAAGTTAAAGTTGTTCTCAACACCGAAGTTCGCTGACACACGATTACCTTCCGGGCAGGAAATGTCATAGCGAATCTGAATATGTTCAGAATTTAGTTTGAATATACAGCTTTTCTTTATTCTCACAGAGATTATACCCTCTGAACGCCACAAATGGCCGTCGCGAGTCATGGTCAATGTGTGGTTCTTACCATCGATGTGATAGTCAAATGGCTCAATGATAAAATCGCCTTCCTCACCATAACGACCAGAGCGGAATAGTTCAAAATCAACATCACCTGTAAAGAAGTGATCAATAAGGCAGCGTTTTAGATACCAATCTTCCTGCAGTAGTTCCTTGAGGCCTTCTTCTTTTGCAAGAATAAGATCATGGATAGATGCTGTTTTGCTCTCAGGAGCGTGAGTAACTGCCTTGTCGAGTTTGAGATGGTAACCCTCCTTGCGCCGCGTTAGAGTGTCAGTAAGGTCGAAGTTGTGCTTATTAAGAGCCAGATGAATCAGGCTTCCTCCGCGATTAGGCTTAAACACTGCAGAGAGTGCTTCCGATGACACTACAACTTCATCGTAACCATCAGCATCGTAGTCAACCGATGTGATATTCGGTCCCTTGTTACTTTCAAGTTTTGCGAGTTTGCTATCAGCCTCAATGAGGTTAGCATAGACAGCCTGACGAATATGCGGCAGGTATAATCCCCCAAAAACGCCATGCCAATATGGGCAATTGCATTGTCCGGCATACAGTCTTGAGCGGGCGGAATCTATCTTATCAGAATGTTTGGGATTATTGTTTTCAAATTCAGCCAATCGCTTAGAAACAGACAGCATTTTCTTATGCATCAGATTGACTTCGTCATATTTAGCCAGAAAACCGCGCCAGTGTCCACCGCGAACATAGCGGCTATAACGATCCCATACTTCCTGTTCTTTTAGCCACTTCTCAAATTTCTCATATTCCAGGTAAGCTGTCGGAGGAAGTGCCCAGTGCAACATCTCAGCATAGGATGCGGATGGTAGATATGCCCTGCCGACCGGGTCGAGCCGAGCGATCTCTCCAAGTGGCACAACTTCCAGCCAGTCGCTATTCTTTTCCACTTCTTCAAAAAATTCCTTTAACCAACCATCATCATAGCAGTGTTTATGAGTGTTTGGCCAAACCCCAAACTTCTCACCATCATCGGCATAGACAGCTACTCCGCCGGGGTCACGCTCTGCCTGACTTTTGAGTTCATCAATCACTTTTTCGACTTTCCCAAATGGAATCAGGTAGCGAAGTCGTTTCTGAATTGGAAGAAGAGTGATTTTATATCCCTCGTTCTCAGTTACAAATGGACCTGTCAACTGATTAAGTTCAAACCCGGAATACAAGAAATGTGTATCATCGATAGGAAGATATTTTACTCCTGATTGAGCCAGCAGTTTTGGCAAATGCGGTTCCCAAATCCGTTCCGTCAGCCAGAGACCTTCGGGATGCTGCTCGAAGTGTTTTTCGATATAGTTATTGAGCATTTCTATCTGTCCGCGGCTGTCGCGTTCTGGAATAGCTATTAGGATTGGTTCATAGAAACCACCAGTCATCAGTTCAACTTGACCGTTATCGACCAGTTCTCCGACAAGCTGGAAATACTCAGGATGAGCCTCCTGTTGCCAGTGCCAGAGAATACCTGACTGGTGTAAGGAAATTCTTATGGATTTGGTTTGCTTGAGAAGCTCAAGAAACGGTTGATACGCATTATTATGCGCTTCTTCAAAAACAGCTTGAAAATTCCCAACCGGTTGGTGATTGTGAATGCCAAATGCCAGCTTAAATTTACTCATTTCAAAATATCTCCAACGTCAGGTTAATATACTTCCGAGGATTAGCACGAATATCATTGATGAGATCATCGATATTGTCTGCTGTTCCTCGCAGGTCATCGTAAAGTCGACGGTCCTCAATCAACAGTTGCAATGTGCCATCAGATGAGTTTATTCGGTCAGCAAACTGTCGAGCAGAAATGGACAGAGTGTCAAGCTGATTAACCACTTTCTCCAACTTTATCGAAAAATTATCAAAGCGCCGCATAGAAGAATCTACTCTACTTCTGTTATCGTCCAATAGGCGATTTAGGCTTTTCGAGGCATTATAAAAATTCTCGACTGTTTTATCCGCTTGTTCTTCATTACGCGAAAGATAATCAGCCATAGATTTTGAAACTTTTTCCAAATTAGCCACAGTCCGATTAAGACTTACAAGAGTGGAATCCGAACCCACATGTTGTCGAAAAGCAAACACAAGATCACGCAATTCAGAAACCATTTCTCCCATCAAACCCATAACCTCAGGCAAACCGGTATCATATTGTCCTTCAGCCACTTCACCTTTGTCAAACGGAATGCTGTCATTCCCGGGATAGATGGCTATAAATCGTTCACCCATCAAACCCATATTCTTAATAACAAATCTGGCATCATGCTTAAGAATTACATCATCATATAACAGAAGCTTTACTTCCACGCCTTCAGAAGTGAGTATAAAATCGCCTACTTTACCTCGTCGTACGCCTGACACTGTCACTCTGTCTCCGACTGCCAGAGTACCTACATCATTAAATCGCACCTTGATAATCTGGGCATTTCTCTCCAGCTTGTATCCCTGCAGCCAGTACAAAGACCCACTAAGGATTATCATACCTATCAGTATGATAAGTCCGACCCGAAACTCTATTCCTTTTGAATACATCGCAATATAATGATTATCGGTATTTTACCGTTATCTGTTGACCAACCAAATGCGAAAAAAGTCTAATCGACTATTAAAAAGCAAGTTCTGGTATCATCGCAAGACAGCTACTGGTAAATATAGCAATCTGTTCTTTGTTAAATACAGAAAAACAAAATCACCACTACTAATAACTACTCATAAAGCCGCTATCAGTACACAAAGTATATTCTAAGCCTTAAAAAAAACTACACTTTGCCTAAAACTGTACACCCCATTGCCCACGATTGTAACTACATCATTATGAAATCAAGTCAACCCAGGCTTCTACCGAATACTTGTCAAGTAAGTCAGCCTTAAGGACTTTGGCCTCCTGCAAATTTTCAAACTGCCCAATACGAACCCTATAATACAGTTGGCCTTCAACGGTCTTGTTCGTCACATACGGCTCATAACCTCTATCTTGATAGACATTTACAAGGTGCTGAGCGTATGCCTGCGATTCACATCCTGCAACTTGTACTGTATAGCCACCTCCGGTAGGTATCGCAGGAAATGGTTCCGGCTCAACCTCATCAGGTACAGTTTGTGGGCTACTGGTCTGGACTCCCAACGTATCTGTTAGTGCAGAGCTGTCACCGACAGAATCAATATCAGCGCCCTCATCGAGCACTTCCTTCTCTAATTTAGCCACTTCTTCTTTTTTATCGGAACAGCTAATTGTTAACAGGGAAATTGCTACCAACAATCCCAAAATGCCAAAATATCTCATTTTACCTCCATTGATACCAATCCGACAAGACATCAGGTCAACCGACTAATTTTGCCATAGCCATTCTCGGATAATTTCCTTCTTTGTTAGATAGTAACTGGATTACCAACACTCTGTCAATATAAAATGCATTTCCCATCAAACTAAAACATTGAGTTTTGTATAACAATTAGGTAAAATAGTATACAAAAAAACAGGAAAGGAATAATGCGACTATACGAAGACATAACACAGCTTATTGGTCATACTCCACTAATACGTTTGAGAACCGGTATACCAACTGATGGTCCAAGGTCATATGTAAAACTGGAATTCTATAATCCAACCGGTTCATTGAAAGATCGGATGACTTACTATATAATCAAGAAGGCATTGGCGGATGGACGAATTCATCCCGGCGATACTGTTGTTGATAACACCTCAGGCAATACTGGGTCTGCTATGGCTATGGTTGCCCGTCATTATGGATTACGGGCGGTGGTAACAACTCCCGACAAAACCAGCAAGGAAAAAGTTGATCTTATGAGATCGTATGGAGCGGAAGTTATTATCACACCGGAGACTGTGAAACATGATGATCCTCGTGGTTTCTGGGCTGTGGCTCGCAAACTTGCGCGCGAGAAGGGATACTTCGATCTCGATCAATATGACAGTCAGGATAATGTAGATTCTCATTACATGACGACTGGACCTGAAATCTGGGAAGATACCGACGGCAAAGTAACACACTTCATAGCAGGTATTGGCACTGGAGGTACTTTTTCCGGTGCAGCGCGTTATCTTAAAGAACAGAACCCCGACATAAAAACAATTGCCGTTGATCCTGAAGGGTCGGTATTCACTGAATATATTCAGAATCATCGTGAAATTGTCGGAAAAACATACATGGTGGAAGGTATCGGTTCTGATGTCATAACAGAAGCGTTACACCCAGAACTGGTCGACTCGGTCATCACGGTATCAGATGCTGATTCCTTCAATCGGGCGCGTCTGATAGCAAAAGAAGAAGGTATCTCTTCCGGTGGATCATCAGGGTCGGTAGCTTTTGCTATGGAACAAGTAGCCGCAAATCTTGGAAATGACTCTTTCTTGGTTGGTATTTTTGGAGATTCTGGCATCCGCTATCTTAGCAAATGTTACAATGATGACTGGATGCGGGAACATAATTATTCCCTCAATACACAGCAGCCGGAAACATTATGAATATATTAAAATTGCTAATAGCCGCAGTAATTTTGTGTGCTGCTACTACACCTAAAAAGGACAATTCAGATGTATTGCCCTCCGCTGAAGAACAGGTGTTTGACTTTGGACATGTTGGTATAGACTATACTATCTACCACTCATTCCCATTTGAGAATAGAACTGATGATACTATACGAATCATTAGTGCAACGTCTAATTGCGGGTGCGGACATATAACAGTGCTTGATTCAATTGTTGCTCCAGATGATACCACCAATTTTCGTTTGCGATATAGCACAAAGAATCTCTATGGCAAAATCAAAAGGTCTTTCACAATCATAACCGATCATTCTATTCTGGACACGCTAACTTATAAATATCTTTCGAATGTCGGACAATGGTTTTCTGGTTTGCGGCCAGAACCTGCAGCTCTGATATTTCTTCCTAAGAAAACTACTCAGACAGTTCACATCCCAAACAGGAAATTTGATGTCATATCACTGTCGAAAGTTATTCAATACGACAGTTCATTTTCTATAAAGGTCAATGAGGACAGAGCCAAAAAGGGATCAGCTTTGGTTTTAGAAATCAAACCGCTCCCCGATATCAAGACGGGAACGTATGTTACCAACGCTACATTGTATATCAAAACAGATGAAGACTCGCCCCCGACTATCCTAACATTGCCAATAAAAATTATCCGATATTAATAAGTTTGGCTTACTTAATAACTATACTTAATTTTTGTGTATATCATATCATTGTTATCATACCGTCCGAAGTTCCCCTCGTTACCAACAAAAATGTTCGCTCCCGATAATAATTCAAACCCATCTACAAGATCATAG
>JAYEIF010000010.1:0-6118 GCA_034659895.1 Candidatus Zixiibacteriota bacterium | reverse complement strand
GCTGTGAGATGATGATAACCAATGTATAAATCAACATCAGAAGCAAACCTGAATTGCACTTCCGAGTAAAATGAAAATAGATTTGTCCAGTAGGCTACTTTATCTTCATTAATCTGAGTATAGATATATGATTCACTCCACTTTGGCCAGCGTGCGAAAACAGGGTCCCAACCTTCCAATTGGCGAGTCTTCGGATCATCACCGCTAAGATAGACAACACCGGAAGTCAGGGAATATGGAATATACAAATTCTCCTTACTCCAAGTCGGTTTGAAACGCAGGTATGAATATCCTCCAAAAGCTGAGCGGTTGTTATCATTTTGCGTTCCAAACTGATGTGCAAACTCAATAGCATAGTCAAGATTGTTGATTACAGGATACTTAAATCGAGTGCCAATAGTGTTAATTCCCGATTGAACCTGTGTGGTGTCATTACTGTCAAGGTTCTTGCGAACATAATAGGCATCAATCTCAGCTTTGTTTAACTTTCCCGTATAATAGGAACAGATTCCTTCTTCCGGCTGTTCAATCAATTTCTTGTCCTGATTATGGATAACAGGCAACCAATCATCGGTTTCTTCTTGGTATGAATAGAAGGCAGTAATTTTATGTTTAGGATTGATAACCCAATCGAATTTAATCGCATTGAAATAAATCGAGCGTGAACCATCAAGGGGGTTTCCATCCATAACGACAAATCTTTCGCCCAACATTATATTCTGACGGCCAATCGTAAGGGCAATAGGATATTCAAATGGGTCTTTTAACCTGACATAAGCCTGATCAACGATTAATTCGTCAAAACTGAATTCCTTATCCTCTGGGACAAAATAATATCGAAACTCATTTGTCAGCTTAAGACATGCCTCGATTTTACTTGATGGCAACCACTTACCTTTAAGAGATGTCTTGTGCCTTGTGAATGTTGTGGCTGAGTGTGCTGTATCTGTCAGACTGATGGCATTGTCCCATGATATAAAGCGAAAACGTTCAGAAAACTCCATTGAGAAACGATCGTTGATTTGTTTACAAAACAATTCAGGGCTGACGAATAAACAGGTTAGCAATATAAACAGCGATGTTTTTTTCATTATGATACTTCGGTTAGTAGTCATTAGTAGTCATTATTTCTCATGCTTGTTTTGGTGTTAAAAAACTGACAATTGGATTAAGCGCCAGCGATGCAATCATACCGATAGTACCGGCTTGAGGAGAAGGCATCCCTTGCGCATATAGGATGGTACATGTAGCCAGTCCAATTACGGAAGATGATATAGCACCTATTTTATTCATACGTTTTGTAAACAATCCCCAGATAAAGGGTCCAAGAAAAACCGCACCGATAGCTCCCCATGATATTCCAAGTATGCTGACTATAGTTGATGGGCGGTAATAGGCAAGAATGACTGCCAGCATAACAATAATAGCGCTGGAGAATCTCATGAGCATTGTAAGGCGTCGGTCTGATATGTCTCGCTTGATGAATCCGGCATAGACATCTTTGGCTATAGATGAACTTGAGATTAGCACTAATGCCGCAAGGGTGGACATCGATGCCGAGAGAATCAAAAGAAGAATGACAACAGACAGACCTTCAGGAATGATATTTGTCAACAATTCCGGCATGAGAGCATCAAAAATAGGTTTACTGTCACTGAATGCTCCTGGTGTATTTTCCGGACTGAGGAAAAAGCGAGTAGTAGCGCCTGTGAAATATCCAATACCTGTAATTATCAGAGCAAAAATACTGGAGGCAACCATGCCAACACGAATAGACCGTTTGTCTTTGATGGCATAGAATTTCTGAATTAGTTGTGGCATGGCCATAGGAGCCACACTGGTTAGAAACACAAGACTGAAAAGCGGCCACCATCCGGGAGGTCCGACTATCGACACAAGCTTTGGATCAACCGCTGAGAGACCGCTACTGATATTGGCCAGGCCGTGACCTTTGTCAAGTACACTTACGAGGAGGATTGTAACACCAATAATCATAATTACGCCAAATATCATATCGATTATTGTGATTGATTTATAACCACCAAGAACAAGATATAAAGCGGTAAAGCCACCCATCAAAATCAGAGCGACAGTGTAATCAATCCCAAATGTCGAACGAAAAAGATACGAAAGCCCCATAAACACAGCAGCACTGTATGGTATAAAAAAGATAAATATGCATATTGACGAAAACAGTTTCAAAAATGGGCTGTCGTAACGTTTATCCAAAAATTCAGCCATTGTGGAAACTTTGTATTCCACCGACATTTTCTTAATTCGATTGCCCATTAACCACCAGACGCCAAGAACACCTACAACAGTGTTTCCAAGAGCTACCCACAAACCGGAGTAGCCGAATCCCCATCCGATTTTTCCTGCGAATCCAATGAAAAGCACTGCGGAAAAATAAGCGGTGCCATAGGTGAAGGCTGTCATCCATGCGCCAACCTTCCCTCCACCGAGAAAGAAATCGGAAAACGAACGTGTTTTTCTGAACCCTGCTATACCTACCGCCACAATTATCAGAGCATACGCTGCAAGGACTATCACTTTGAGGGACATATTTACTCTTTTCTTCCAAACGGATGTTAATTTCTATTGATGTGTATCTTACAAAAAATCACACCAAAATGCAAATCGGAATATTTGTTCCTGACAATTTTCAATGTCAAGAGATATCCCATACAACGCCTTCAGTTCTACATGGATTTACAGATTATGCATGCGAGACACAGGCAATGCCTGCCGGATTTCAGCATTCGCTGAAATAACAAATCTTACAAGGCAAACCTGATACCGTTTTCTGTACTGGGCTTTTTATACAGACACTTCACTATAGGGTGTTGATATAAATTCTTTTGCTATAATCTGCATGCAATGTATATTATTCACTAAAATTAACAGGAGGAAAAGTACCTTATGAAAATAGCAGTGATCGGTGCTGGATTAATGGGAAGAGCCGCTTTGTATGACTTGGCGCGCATTGAGGATGTTGAAAAAGTTGGGATATATGATATTGATGCCGATTTAGCGGCTCAGACAGGTTCAACCTACGGCAATGGCCGTGAAGTGTCAGGCGTTTTAGATGCCGGTGATGAAGATGCTGTTGCCGATGTGTTGGCTGATTATGATGCCGCTATATCGTGCGTAACATACAAATATAATCCCGGCCTAACCCGCGCTGCCATAAAAGCTAAATGCCATCTTATCGATTTAGGCGGTAATAACGATACAGTACAGACTCAGTTGGAGATGAATGACGAGGCTGAAAATGCTGGAATTATTAGTGTCCCCGATTGTGGATTAGCCCCCGGTATGGTAGCTGTGTTAGTAGCTGATGGTATCGCTCGATTTGACGAAGTCGATTCGGTCAATATCCGTGTGGGTGGGTTATCACAATCTCCACGTCCTCCCCTCAATTACCAAATGTTGTTTTCAGCTGAAGGTCTCATAAATGAATACTGGGAACCGTGTGTTATTCTCGAGGGCGGCATTAAGAAAACTATCAATCCTATGACTTCTGTGGAACAGCTCGAATTTGATGGATTGGGAAAGTTTGAAGCTTTCTATACTTCCGGCGGAACTTCGACTCTGCCAGATACATATAAGGGCAAGGTTGACTTCCTTGACTATAAGACAATCCGCTATCCCGGACATTGTGCTTTGTTTAAGCCAATGTTGGAAATCGGCTTGGCTTCTTACAAAAAAGTGCAAGTTGACGGTGTTGAAGTAGCCCCAAGATCTGTTTTCAAAGAGGTTCTAAATCGTAATCTTAGTTTCGATGAACCGGACATGACTCTGGTTCGATTGATTTTTAAGGGACAAAAGGACAAGACTAACCGAACGATAACTTATGAAATAGTAGATCGTCAGAACAGCAAAACAGGCTTAACTTCAATGATGCGTATGACTGCTTTCCCTGCGGCGATTGTTACATGGATGGCTGCGTCGGGAAAGATAACAGCTCGTGGCTGCAAACCACAAGAAGCCATAATTGACACAGCAGTTTTCATTCAACAATTAAAGAAGCGACACATCAATTTGGTCATCAAGGAATAGCATCCTCTTTGGCGGATAATCCATCTACTTGTTGTGTGTTTTGTCTTCGTATAATTTTGGATAAATAGGGCTTGCTGAATAAAGTATAAGTTCTTTGTTCATAAATAGATAAGCATGTTTTGTATTGTTTCAAGTGAAAGGGTTTTGTTATAAATAGCTTAAAAGGCTTGCACTTGATAAACATTCTACACGCGTAGCAGCGGGGCTTGTCTCCGCTGTGTGTATAGAAACGGGCGACACAAGGCCGCCCGCTACGCGAATTTGAGATTGTGGTACATAATAACTAATTATTCAACAAGCCCTAAATAAAAACCCGGCCAGAAACCGGGTTTTTCAATTAATGTCAAACAGAATCACATCATCTCATAGGAAGCGGAAATCTTAAAATTCATCGCTTCATCTCCACCGCTGATGAAGTTCAATCCCTGCAGAAACAGAGTTGGGTCAGTTCTGGTATCAATATGCAAACGATTGAAGTGAAAACCGAAACCGAGGTAGGTCTCATTGTCAGGCCGGCGAGTATTGTGTTTTACCACACCGATTTCATCGCTTTCACTTGTCCAGTAGCTGGTTGCGCCCATACGAAGATCAAGCCACTTGAAAATGTCAGCATCAAGACCAATCTTGAAATACGGGAAGAACCAAGTTGTCAGATCCTTCTCATAACATGATACAGAATCCACTTCTGAGACAGTGTAAGTAGTATCGTCTTCTCGCTTTTGCTTGGAATACATAATGCCAAAATCCATAACTCCGAGTACATTTGTAGCTGGAGTGTAGTTAAGACCCATTCCAAGGTCGAGCACAGTATTATTAGTCTGCGAACTATAGTTCAGAGTATCTACATATATTACGTTGTTCTTGATTCCGCGTGTGCCGTGTGCCAATTCAACATGGGGGATAAAAGTACAAGTAGGATTCATCTGATAAAAATACCGTCCCCGTAAAGCAAGGTCTGTGAAACCGTCAGGTTCAGTCTCCACTTTGCCTGCATAGTTCTCATCGGTCCATGACCCCATACCAATATCGGCTGTAATGTCCCAAATACCATTATCCGGAGTCAAACCAAAAGAGAACTTGTAGTAACTGAATGCCTCTTTGAACTGATTGCCAGACGCATCTTCAGTCATACTCGAATGGAGAAATGACAAACCAAAGCCAACATTGTAAGCTCTAAATTGACTCCCATATAGCAGATCAATCCGACGGTTATCCTGCAGGCTGTTGTCAAACGGTATTAGTTTTTCATTTAACAAATTTTTTGGTTCATAGGCTGGCAATACAGAGAAGTATGTCCCAAGAACCCATGGATTATCCTTGTTGAACTGCCAGTTAATGCCGAAATCGGTGAATGTACCTAAATCATCATCAGCACCCATCCACCCAAACTCACCGCAAGCCAAATTTGGATAGTCGTTAATGCGCGACGGAAATAGCGATATATTATTGTTATCCAGCAACACCATATTGTTATCACCCATAGTTTCCACACGGGTACCCGCAAAAGAAACAGATGACAGCAATAGCAACACTACACAAGAGATAATTAATGTTCTCTTCATAATTTTCCATCCTTCATTTTGATTTTTGGTTTTTTCACTCCTCGAAAAACCTGCATCGACTAACGTTCTCCTTAACAGTCTCACGCCATAGGCAAATCTCCTTTTTATTTTTTTACTCCCAGTTACAAGTCTGTTTTTTATCAATTTTCAATCTTTATGTCTATTTTTTCAATATAAGACACAATTTGTTATATTGCATCAATTTATAATTCACTGCAATCGTATAAATATAATAAGCAATCTGCAACAAAAAGAATGAGATGTGTTTACTGTTCAGTATAGGTAGGGATTGTTGAATATTTTTTTAGAAGCACAGCATGGGCGGCCTTGTGTCTCTAGTTTCCATAAATAGGGCTTGCTGAATAAAGTATAAGTTCTTTGTTCATAAATAGATAAGCATGTTTTGTATTGTTTCAAGTGAAAGGGTTTTGTTATAAATAGCTTAAAAGGCTTGCACTTGATAAACATTCTACACGCCACGGCGCACTTTCTACTCG
>JAYEIF010000009.1:0-6153 GCA_034659895.1 Candidatus Zixiibacteriota bacterium | reverse complement strand
CCGATTAACTTATATACAAATACCGCTGTTTTAATTTTACTTGTAAATTGTTACTTCTCAGTATAATATATAACCAATTGAGGAAAGATTGGTAATATGAAAGTTATTATTCCTGTGGCTGGGGAAGGTACGCGACTCAGGCCGCACACATTGTATGTCCCCAAATCCTTGCTGGCGGTAGGCGGTAAGCCTATGCTGGCGCATATCTTAACGCCAATTGAAACTCTCAATCCTGATGAAGTCATCTTTGTCGTCGGTCATCTGGGACAAATGATAGTGGAGTATGTTAAAGAACATTACTCGTTCAAGCCTCGCTTTGTACCACAGACAAGACTCCTTGGCTTAGGTTATGCTATCTACCTGGCACTTAAGGACATTGATGATAATAGTCCTGTCCTGATTATCCTCGGCGACACCATAATCGATTGTAATAACCATAAGTTCATCGATGCTGGTGATAATGTGCTGGGCGTCAAATCGGTAAATGACCCTCATCGTTTTGGGATTGCAGAACTTGATGACGGCTGGATAGTAGGGGTGGAAGAGAAGCCAACCAATCCAAAAAGTAATCTGGCTCTTATCGGAGCATACTATTTCAAACAATCCGCTCCATTGAAAAAGGCGTTGGAAAAGATAGTCTATGGCGGGGCAACCACAAACGGCGAGATACAACTTACTGATGCTCTCCAAATAATGATTCGCGATGGCGTAAAATTCAGGCCGTATCAAATAGACAACTGGTATGACTGCGGGGAAAGAGAAACATTGCTGGGTAGCAATCAATATCTGCTAACCAAACTTCCTCCTCCTGTGCCGATTGATGGTTCGGTCTTGACCCCCCCATTGTATATTAGCCCATCAGCTCAAATATCCAAATCGATAGTAGGACCTTATGTGTCGATTTCAGAAGGGGCAATAATAGAAAACTCCATTGTTACTAACAGCATAATAGGAGAACACTCGCACATATCTGATGCTATATTAGAGGAGTCTATCACCGGCTTTAATGCTGTTGTAAAAGGAAATAAAAAAAGAGTGGATATCGGTGACTGGTCGGAGATTGACGATCAGTAAGTAGTCGAGCCATTATCTGTGTAAGCTGAACTCGATATTAAGGAGATGTATTATGGCCGTGGGAAATTTCCTGTTCACATCCGAATCTGTAACTGAGGGACATCCCGACAAGCTTTGCGATCAGATTTCAGATGATATTCTGGATGAAGTTTTACGCCAGGACAAGCATGGTCGAGTAGCCTGCGAAGCGTTTGCGACAGCCGGACTTGTAATAGTAGGCGGCGAAATTACAACTAATGCATACGTTGACATTGATTCCGTTATACGAAATATAGTTTTAGATATTGGATATATTGATCCTCGCTCTGGTTTTTCCTATGATTCATGTGCTATTCTGAATGCTATTGGCTCTCAATCACCAGATATTGCCCAGGGTGTAGACACTGGCGGAGCTGGTGATCAGGGATTAATGTCCGGTTATGCCTGTCGCGAAACCAAAGAGTTAATGCCGCTTCCAATTATGTTGGCTCATAAGATTTGTCGGAAACTTGCAAGAGTGAGAAAGACAAAGAAATTGCCATACCTATGTCCGGATGGCAAATCGCAAGTAACAGTTGAATACAAAAATGGTAAGCCTCATAGAATAGACACGGTAGTTGTTTCAACCCAGCACACCGAGGATATTCTTGATAGAACAGGGGGAAAAATCACAAAGAAATCGCGCGATGAAATTATTGAAAAAGTAGTCTTACCTGTAGTACCAAAGCGTATGATCGATCGTAAGACACGGTTTCTTGTAAATCCCACTGGCAAGTTTGTGGTTGGAGGACCAAAATCAGATACCGGTATGACCGGACGAAAAATAATTGTCGATACCTATGGCGGCATGGCCTCACACGGAGGAGGAGCTTTTTCTGGAAAGGATCCAACTAAAGTTGACAGATCGGCTTCATACATGGCTCGCTATATCGCCAAGAATGTGGTTGCCTCAGGATTAGCTGATAAGTGTACGATTCAACTGGCTTATGCAATTGGTGTAGCAGAGCCTGTATCTATGATGGTTTTCACCGATCGCACACAGAAAGTATCCGAAGAAAGAATCGTTGAATTAATTAAGAAACACTTTGATATGACTCCCAATGGAATAATCAAACAACTTGGATTACTTAAACCTATATTCAAGCCGACTGCGGCGTATGGCCACTTTGGCCGCACCGAAAAAGAATTTTCATGGGAAAAGACCGACATAGCTAAAAAACTCGCAAAGGATGCATGATTTATGGTAACAAAATCTGACATAAAGAACTCCCGTCTTGCAAGACAGGGAAAAGACAAGATTGAATGGGCAGAACGAAATATGCCGGTGTTGCGCTTGATAAGGGAACGCTTCAAAAAGGAAAAGCCACTGCGTGGCATCAACATGTCTTGTTGCTTGCATATAACTACCGAGACTGCCAATCTGGCGCGTACTCTTAAAGCTGGTGGGGCAAAAGTAGTGCTGTGTGCTTCCAATCCATTGTCAACTCAAGACGACACTGCCGCCTCATTAGTAAAAGATTACGGAATTAGTGTGTTTGCAATTCATGCTGAAAATACAAAAACCTACTACAAGCATATCCACCAAGCTATTGATTATAAACCGCATATCACTATGGACGATGGCGCTGATCTTGTCTCAACACTGCACAGCGATCGCAAGGAACTTACGGCGAAAGTGATGGCCGGTACTGAAGAAACAACAACCGGCGTAATACGTCTTAAAGCAATGGCAAAAGATAACAAGCTGCTCTTTCCAGTGATAGCTGTCAATGACTCTAAAACCAAACATTTTTTTGATAACCGTTATGGGACTGGGCAATCTACCCTTGACGGCGTCTTGAGAGCAACAAATATGCTCATAGCGGGTTCTACGGTAGTAGTTTTAGGTTATGGCTGGTGTGGGCGAGGGCTGGCAACTCGGGCTAAGGGAATGGGGGCCAATGTTATCGTTACGGAAATTGATCCGGTAAAGGCGATTGAAGCCGCTATGGATGGATTTATGGTCATGCCAATGGCACAAGCTGCCTCTAAAGGGGATTTGTTTATAACCTTAACCGGCGATATCAATGTCATCCGCCTTGAGCATTTTAAGAAAATGAAAGACGGCGCTATTGTCTGTAATTCTGGCCACTTTAATGTTGAACTCGACCTTGATTCTCTGAGCAAAGCTTCAAAAAAACGTCGATTGGTGCGCCCCAATGTTGAAGAGTTTACTCTTAAGGGAAAGCATATTTTCATTCTTGCAGAAGGTCGACTGATAAATCTGGCCTCTGCTGAGGGGCATCCAGCGACTGTGATGGATATGTCATTTGCAAATCAGGCTCTGGCGGCGGAATATGTAGTGAAAAACCATAAAAAGCTCGAGCGCAAAGTCTATGTTGTTCCTGAAAAAATTGACCAAAAAATTGCTGAGTTGAAATTGAAATCGATGGGTATTCATATCGATAAACTGACTTCTGAACAAAAAGAATATCTGTCTTCCTGGAATATGGGGACGTAGCGATAAAAACAAAAAATCCCGTAAATGATAATGAGATGAGACTGCTTCAAAAAGTTTGCGAAATTATCGGGACCACGGAACATTCTCATCATGGACAATGCTTCGTGGCATAAACGAAAATCAACCAACTGGCACGGATGGCAACCGAAATGTCTTCCACCTTACTCGCCCGATTTAAACCCTATCGAACGAATCTGGTTTGTCATGAAAGCAAAATGGTTCAACAACCACGTCTGCAAGAATGTTGACAAACTCATTGAACGTCTGAATCAAGTTATTCTCGATATCATCAACAATCCAAACCAAACTCAGAAAACGGCTGCAACAGGAACGTTATTATGAGAAATACTCTAAAAGGCATTTTTACTTGACACGGGAATTCTGGTTTTTTATATTTTTAAATGTAAACAGATAAGAGAAGGTGTTCTTCAATAGGGAAAACTTTAAACTCAATATATAATATGATATGTAAAGGTATTATATATTTTTATATACATTGTTATCTATGGCAACTATTCTAACGCTGAATTCGAAACCAACCCGAATATGAGTGTTGGTAGTACTGACTTTAGTGAATGGGGAATAAGCCGGAATCAGACCTCTCTGTCTATCTGGGACAAGCGACTGCTGCCACAATGTAAATGAGGAGATAACATAAAAACAAGATTAGTATTCGTAACGGTTTGCATCGCTTTGCTGTCAACTCTGGTTTATGCCGATGACGCAGACAGGTCTGATTGGATCATCAAGACTGCGGAGGAGGCGAAGGAAGTCTCGCTTTCTTCCACAGGATTTTCCCGATTAGCCGAACACTCGACCGATTCAACAGCACCTACCCGTATCACTACGCTGCACAACGATCGGACGCCGTTCTTGTCACTTAACGACAGAGAGCTCTGGGAGACAACAGTTAAGGTGAGACTGGAGATAAGGTTCGTTAATAACAACACAGGTGAAAGTCGGATACGGTATGATGACATATACCGGGAGTTCAAGGTCTATGTGGATCCCAGGACAGGTCAGGTCGTCAAGGCGGTCTCCGGCGAGCATCTCATGTACCCGAACAAACCGCCGTTACCCTCTGCTGATACCGCCGAGTGGGTAATGCGGTATCAAATGGAAATTTACCACGGTTTCCCAGATGAACCACCGCTGATCGATCTTGTCGAAGCCATGAGAAACCAAATAACCAGTTCTTTTCTGGCTAAGGAGATACATGTTTTGTATCTCATGTGGGCGAAACGCGGAAACGCCCCAAGGCCGGTATGGATGATCGATCTTCGGGGTGTTGATCCCCCCTGGCCGGCAAAGCCAGATTCCCATACCCCGGTCGATCAAAGAAACCATTTTCGAACAGCAGTAGATGCCAAAACGGGTGCCCACTTGATGACTACTATTGGTCCTCACGGAGGTGGCGTGTACAAATTGTTTGACGAAGCCGAGCTTGATTCAATGCGAAACCGCCAATAACCCTCTTCCGTAAATGAGAAGAGCAGATAAGGAGATGTGACCATGTTCGGACAAACGTCAGTCATGCTTTGCACGATTATTCTATCGTGTTTGCTTGCGCTACCGACATATGCAGATAGTGATTCTACAGCGCACGTACTCAAGACAAGACAGGATGCAGAGAACACTGCCCTGGCCTTCACTGGATTCTCCAAGCTCAAGGAGTGCTCCGTTGATACAGCGAAATCAATCAAGCTCGTGATCACTGATGATCAGACACCATTTCTCAGAGACAGCATCAATGGCCGCGAATGTTGGCAAATCGAGATTGAGGCCCGGCTTGAACTGGAGATGTGGATTACGCCGGATTCTCTTAGGGACATTTCCCGGAAGTTCGTAGTCCTTTTGGATGCTGAGACCGGTAGGCTGGTTCGTATTTCGTCTGTATTGGCAGAGGACTATGAGCACAAACCTCTCAAGCCTTCTGCTGAGAAGGCAGAGAATTCTCTGCGGCAGATGCGGGAGATATTTCACGGATTCCCCGATGAACAGCCTGTTGTCAGTTTTCTGGAGGCATTGGACCACGTCGTTGGCAGTCCATTCCAAGCAAAGGAGATATATGCTTGGTACGTGGTGTACACACTTAATGACAGGGAAGAACCTCACCCAGTATGGTGGATTGATCTTAGAGGGATTCCGCCAGTACACCTGATCGATCCCGAACGGGGGGGGAATACACCTATCGAGAAGTTGAATCACCAACGGAGTGTTATTGATGCCAAGACCGGACAACATATCCGATCATCTAACTTGCCTGGATAGATAAGAGTCCCAAACGATAGGTGTCGAAAACAGCCTACTACAGCCTCTGAACAGGAGCAGATAAGGAGATGTGACCATGCTCGGACAAACGTCAGTCATGCTTTGCACGATTATTCTATCGTGTTTGCTTGCGCTACCGACATATGCAGATAGTGATTCTACAGCGCACGTACTCAAGACAAGACAGGATGCAGAGAACGCCGCCCTAGCCTTCACTGGATTCTCCAAGCTCAAGGAGTGCGCCGTGGCGTGTAGAATGTTTATCAGGTGTCCCGATGAAATCGGGAAGCTATTTATAACAAAACCCTTTCACTTGAAACAATACAAAA
>JAYEIF010000008.1:0-6170 GCA_034659895.1 Candidatus Zixiibacteriota bacterium | reverse complement strand
CATTTGTTAATACAGATACCTATAACTGGTTGAAAAATCACGCTTCTAAATGGGGCTTTGCGGAAAGTTTCCCAAAGGATTCATTATCAAATCTGCGCGCTGAACCCTGGCATTGGTACTGGCAAGGGCAAGAGAAATAAGGAAAAGAAGCTATTCAATTGGTGCCATTCAAGCGTGACTCAGTCCAGTCTGGCTGTTATCTCGTCAAGCACATTCCATTGATCACCATCAGGTATAATGCAAGTGAAATATGATTGCTCATAAACTTCAAAAGAATCATCTATCAGACGAAACTTATTGTCAATACGAATTGTTTCAGTCAAGGCAAATTGACTATTACTCTCTTTTGATGAAACAAAACTATGCAAAAATGCTGTATCTACGGGCATTTTTATACTGACCGTATCGACCTGCTGTGATACTCGAATAAGACTAAAGTGTTCATAGGATTCGTATTCGGTGTTGTAGCAAGGGAGATCGAAATCAATCTGACGTGAAGAGTCAAGCGATGACCTAATCGGCTCAATCACCATAATACTGTATAGCGTGTCACAAATACGAGCCCAATCATCATAACCCACAAGATTGTCATCCAAAATGCGAGCAGTCTGCATTGATGGAACTAACGCATTGAGAGTCTGTCGAAAATTGATAATCAGATTGTTGATAGTGGTATGAAAAGGTGTTGCCATATATGCAGGTTCAATCCTTCTTCCGCCATAGAAGAAAAGCGGCTCTGTCCAGATTAGAACTGTCCGTGACATGCTTACGGAGGTGAAAATCAAGGGTGTCCGGATGTGGAAAAGTCACTTTAACTCGATATTTCCCGTTTTTGAAGATACGATCAGCCCTGAGAATGTTACTATCAATCACTCCCCAATACATAGAGTGCCTTCCCCAACTATCCCAGATTTCCCATGAGACAGAATCGGTCTTGGGGTAATACTGCAAATAACCTGAATCGGCATAGTTTATAAATAAACTAGTACCGTTCATTGAGGTCCGCATTCGATGATTTGTGGAATCATAGACAAACAGCCCATCTCCTTCTATTTCTACCTTAATATCAGTAGCGGGAACAACAAAGAAACCCTCGCCCTCCCATTCTCCGACTAAATTCATAATGTCAAAATCTGCCGAGCTATTATCTCTATTGACATTGCCTGCGAGAAGTGACGAACAAAGAAAAATCATCGTCAATAATAGAAACTTTAAATACATATTACTTCCTCAATATCAAAGCATATCGATAGCGCACAAAATCTCATCAACATTATCTTATCTGCCAGTTTTCTTTTCATCACAGTTGAGCATAAGTTAAGGCCTGTCATCAACTTCACAAAGCAGAAAAACTACCTTGAATATAATAATAATATATCAGACTCTTTTGTCTTGACATATACGACATAGTATAAGTATTTTCACCTATGCAGATTGTAAACAAACAGGCTGGGTATCTAACACGACTCTTCCACTTCAAACCAACCTCCGAGTGGAATTAAATTGCTGACAGCGGAAATAACAACTATAATTGGCTATTTCAGCCAATTATCGAATGTGTGGTCTTCCAATGGTAAATTCTTGCAAGTTCTGAAAGTGAATGATCAATGAGCGATGTAGTTGCGGTTATACCAGCACGGCTTGGATCGACACGTTTTCCTCGCAAGGTAATTTATCCATACCGTGGAAAGCCGTTGTTAGCTCATGTGCACAACGAAATTAGCAAATCAAAGCAGATAAACCGCCTGATAGTAGCTACCGATAGTATTGAAATCAAAAATATTGTAGATGATTTTGGCGGTGAAACAATAATGACTTCAAAGCGTCACCGCACAGGGTCTGACCGTGTTGCAGAAGTTGCCAAAAAAATCGACGGGAGCTTAATTGTCAATATCCAGGCAGACAATTTTGGAGTCAAAGCCTCAGTGCTGGACCGCATAATTATCCAAATGAAGAAAAAAACCTCGATGCAATTTGCCACACTTGCTTATCGGTTACAATCTGATAATGAACTGTATAATCCGAATATCGTTAAAGTAGTAACAACCAAAAATGGCCACGCTCTCTGGTTTTCACGGTCTCCGATACCATATCTTCGAAATGTGGGCTCAAGCAAACATACTACCCAATATCAGTTCCTTGGCCATATAGGGATATATTTATATCGCCGCTCAAGTCTGTTGCAGTTTGCCCGATGGAAACGGTCTGATCTGGAGAAAGCGGAGTCGCTTGAACAATTGCGCATTCTTGGAAATAGCGGGCGTATAGATGTTTTCAAAACGAAGATGCGGACAGTATCTGTTGATGCTCGAGAAGATTTGAATAAATTGGATGAAATATATAAATAAGGTAAATTATGTCTGAAAAGGTGAAGTACATTTTTGTTACCGGTGGAGTAGTTTCGGCACTTGGTAAAGGAATAGCATCAGCATCTATTGGATTGCTTTTGCAAAAGCGCGGGCTAAAAGTGCTCAACATGAAACTCGACCCATATCTTAACGTTGACCCCGGAACTATGAATCCATTTCAACATGGTGAAGTATTCGTCCTCGACGACGGTTCTGAAACCGATCTTGATCTTGGGCACTACGAACGCTTTCTTGATAACAGCCTGTGCGCCAACAACAATGTTACTACCGGACAGATTTATCATACTATAATCACCCGGGAACGACGCGGAGATTATCTTGGTGCAACTGTGCAGGTAATTCCTCATGTTACCGAAGAAATCAAATCTCGCATACGCAGCTTTGCACGGCTTGAAAACAAACCTGACATTGTCATAGCCGAAATCGGCGGTACTGTTGGTGATATTGAATCATTACCATTCTTGGAAGCTATACGACAAATGGGACTGGAAGAAGGTTCAGAAAATGTAATGTATCTCCACGTAACATTAGTTCCATATATCAAAACTGCTGGCGAATTCAAGACTAAGCCCACCCAACACTCTGTCCGTGAGCTTCGAGAAATCGGCATTCAGCCAAATATGTTGTTATGTCGTTCGGCTCTCCCACTCGACGAAGGATTGCGCCAGAAAATTAGCCTCTTTTGTTCAGTCCCACCCAAATCGGTTATCGCTGCCGAAGACGTATCTACGGTTTATGAGATACCATTGAAATTTCACGAGCAGGAGACTGATGATATCATCTGCAAACATTTCAATCTCAATCTCCCTGATCCAGTGCTTGACGAATGGGAACAGATGGTCCAGAAAATCCACTATCCACGACACCGTATCAAAATTGCTATTTGCGGCAAGTATGTAAACCTTAAGGACGCCTACAAATCCATTATTGAAGCTTTTGTCCATAGCGGAGTAAGCAGCGAGGCTGAGGTCAATCTCATTTGGGTCAGCTCAGAAGAAATCAAACAACACGGCGCAGACAAACTGTTGCACGATATAGAAGGTCTTCTTATCCCCGGAGGTTTTGGCGAACGAGGAGTCGAGGGAAAAATCGAAGCCATTAGATTTGTGCGCGAGAAAAATATTCCGTTTCTTGGAATATGCCTTGGAATGCAATGCGCCATTATCGAATTTGCCCGAAATGTATGTGGTCTTCAAGATGCGCACAGCTATGAGTTCTACCGCGAAGGGTTAAAACATCCTGTTATTCATTTGATGGCAGACCAAGAAGGTGTCACCGAATTGGGCGGCACGATGCGTCTTGGAACATATCCATGTGTTCTCAAGGAAGATTCAGTGGCTGGCAAGGCGTATGAAACCAATGAGATTTCAGAACGCCACCGTCACCGTTATGAGGTTAACAATGCCTACCGCGATATGCTGACTGAGCATGGTCTCCGCCTGAGTGGTCTTTCGCCTGATGGAAGGTTGGTAGAAATTATCGAAATTCCGGAACATCGTTGGTTTGTAGCATCACAATTCCATCCGGAATTGAAATCACGCCCTACCCGACCGCATCCGCTTTTCCGAGATTTTGTCAAAGCCTCTGTCAACTATCATGAGGAAAGAGAAGAAAGCCAAATGGAAAGTTCCTCTGAGTCATCTGAATCTCGGAAAGCGACCAAGTAGTCATTATCTTATGGCTAACAGATAATTCTAAGCCGTGGATATCACTATTAATTACTTCCATCTTGATTCTGATTTTAATTTTGCCTTTCTTAATCAATTAGCGGACTATAAAACTATATTGTCATAGCCCGATAAATAGGGTAAAGATATTTCAAATTGTAGTATTATAGGTTTGTTGCAGAACTAAAAACAGGACAGATAACTTCATGTGCGGTATTGCCGGATATCTTGAACTAAAAGAGCCATCATCACCGGACAAGGACCTGGTGCGTCGCATGATAGGGTCTATCCGATACCGTGGGCCTGACGAATTCGGCGCCTATTTCGACAATCGATGCGCTCTTGGTCATGCGCGTTTATCCATCATTGATCTGACAGGCGGCTCACAGCCTTTGAGCAACGAAGACGGCTCGCTTTGGATAACATTCAATGGAGAGATATACAACTACCTTGAATTGCGTACCGAACTTGAGAAATCCCATCACAAATTTCGTACTAAATCTGATACTGAAGTCATCATACATGCCTTTGAGGAATGGGGCACAAGGTGCCTTGATAGGTTTAACGGACAATTTGCATTTGCAATCTATAATCGCAGAGATGGTTCACTTTTCCTGTCCAGAGATCGAATGGGAATCAGACCTCTGTTCTATACACAGCACAGAAATCGCTTTTATTTCGCTTCAGAGATAAAAGCCCTGTTTTGCAACAGTTCCATTCCTCGCCAAATTGATCTGCAAGGTTTGGATGAGACTTTCACATGGTGGACTACTGCTCCTCCTCGAACAGCATTTGAGAACATCAATGAACTTCCACCAGCATCATACATCATAGCACAAAACGGTCAATATCACACGAAATCATATTGGGCGCTGGAGTACCCAAAGGCGTTTGATCAACGCCGCTCGGCAATATCATGGGCTGAAGAACTGCATGAATTATTGGTTGACTCTGTACGGCTTCGACTGCGGGCGGATGTACCTGTTGGGGCTTACCTGTCAGGCGGGCTGGATTCATCAACTACAACAGCTCTGATTCGAAACTTCACAGATACCCGTGTGGAGTCCTTCTCAATAGCCTTCCACGACAAAGCCTACGATGAATCAAAATACCAGCAACAAATGGCTGATTTTCTCGAAACCAATCATCACCAGATTAAATGCTCTTTCAGGGACATAGCCGAGAGTTTTCCAGATGTTATCCGTCATACAGAACGACCAATCCTTCGCACTGCGCCAGCACCACTCTACTTGCTCTCAAGACTGGTTAGAGATAAAAATTTCAAAGTCGTACTGACCGGTGAAGGCTCTGATGAAATGTTAGGGGGATACGATATTTTCAAAGAGACTCTAATTCGACGCTTCTGGGCGCGGAACCCAGACTCGGAGTGGAGACCACTTTTACTAAAACGCTTGTATTCCACTCTACCACTATCAGCATCGAAAGCTCGGTTTTACCTTGAAACTTTCTACAAAGCCGGGTTGTCACAGATTGACGAATACCATTTCTCGCATATCCCTCGTATCAACACAACCTCAAAAGTGAAAAATTATTTCACTAAAGAAGTACAGGCAGAGCTTGCAAAGTATAATGCTCTGGAAGCTTTCAAACGCAATCTTCCCGATGAATTCTCCAGTTGGCATCATCTTTCCAAGGCACAATATCTTGAAGCAAAATCTTTGCTGTCTGGATATATCCTCTCATCCCAAGGAGACCGTATGGGGTCAGCTCATGCTGTCGAAGGACGTTTCCCATTTCTGGATCACCGTATTGCTGAGTTTGCCGCAACTATTCCGCCATTGTATAAAATCCACGGACTCAATGAGAAGTTCGTACTCAAAAAAGCAATGTATAGCGAACTCCCACCGGAGATCATCAATCGTGTCAAACAGCCATATATGGCTCCCGATTCCAACAGTTTCATGCAACCAGATTCACCGGAATATATTGCAGAGATGCTTTCTGAAGACTCACTATCAAAAACTGGCCTGTTTAATCCAACTTTTGTTCAGAAGTTACGCAAGAAATGTCAACGTCTTTCACATGCTCATCTGTCGTTCAAGGATAACATGTCATTCCTTGGTATTCTGTCGACGCAACTTCTTGTAGATCAGTTTATTAACAATCCACCAGA
>JAYEIF010000007.1:0-6280 GCA_034659895.1 Candidatus Zixiibacteriota bacterium | reverse complement strand
AAGTAACTTCGTGGACAAAAACTTTCGGCGGAAGTGGCTTGGATTGGGGCTATTCTGTTGCCCAAACCAGTGACGGCGGGTATATCATCACTGGTCGGACAGGCTCATTTGGCGCAGGCGGTTATGATGTATACCTGATAAAGACTGATTCTGAAGGCAATGTAGAGTGAATGTGTGAGTCACGTAGACAATTGCGTCAGGTTGCAATCCGCCTAGGCGGACTGACCTTGGATGAGGCAAGCTTCCGTTCGGTATGATATGAACCTATATCCAGAATGAAAGTATGATATTGTCATTCTTTTTTTATTGTCATTCCTGCGGACGCAGGAATCCAGCAGGCATTGCCTGTTAAGCTATGTCAACTGAATTTGGAAATGCGCCGAGGCGTGACTGGATACCAGCTTTCGCTGGTATGACAAATCCGTTGGTATGACAAATCCATTGGGATTGAAATTCCATAGGCTGAAATCCTCTTATTGGTTCCGCCATTTTATTGGACGGTTGTCATAATGGCAGAAACCCTAACCTATTGAACTATCTATTGATAAGTAAAACTCATATCGCCATAAAGATTTTGTCTTATGATGATGCGGGTTCTATCATATTGGGTGTTCTGCAACTCCGCTTCTTTCCAACTTTCGCAGATAACAAATTGCCCATCCGAAAGCGATAGGAGCATAGGAAATACCTGCCGCAACCATTCCTATCCATACTCCCAATAATCCCTTGTCCAGATAAATACCGAGAAACCATGCAAAAGGAACTGTAAATACTAACGTACGAATAATTGTCATAATCAGAGCATTAAGTCCCTTTCCTACACCTTGAAACATAGCTGAAGAAAGCATACCAAAAGCCACTGAAGGCAAGATAAAACATAAGACTCGTAAGGACAGAACAAGGTCATCGATAATTTTTACTGACTCCTCTGACCATGTGAATATCCCTGTTATTTGCGATGCAAATATAAATATCACCAGTGTGATTACACCTTCAGTCAATGCTCCTGCTTTTAGAGCATATAGATATGACGTTTTTACTTTCTTATACTCCTGCGCTCCAAAGGCCGCACCTGTAACCGAGGTAACAGCACTTGCAACACCTAACATTGGTAATATAGCCAGAGAGATGACACGCCACCCGGTAGTATAAACAGCTACTCCATCGGGTCCCCCAACAGTAGCGACAATTGTAGTCACGGCAAAAGCCATCAAAACCATTGACATCTGAGATACAGAAGCAGGTGCGCCTACTTTGCTTATGTCTAAAATGGCATTCTTGTTGAACCTGAAGCCCTTGAATTTGAAAGAAACATACGTCTTTTTCTCTATGAACAACCAGTAAAAAGTAGCATTGAATACTAAGAACATAGACAATATGGTAGCCCATGCGGCGCCTACAACACCAAGGTCAAAATAGTAGATAAAGATTGGATCAAGTATAATATTGAGAACAGCCCCCGAACCCATTGCATACATTGCTCTTTTGACATCACCTTCACTTTTGAGTATAGCAACAGATACTTGCATAAAGAAAACAAATACAATTCCTGAAAATATAACCCTGGCATAATTCACAGAAAGTTCAAGCGCAGTTCCTGCGCCCATCAGGCGAAGCAAAGGCTGAATCAATAACAACATTGCTAATGTAAAAAACACTACAACTATCACCATTATGACAATAGTGTGAGTAGCGATATTGTCGGCGCCTTTTTTGTCCCTTGCGCCTATCTTTCTGGATATGGCTGCTCCGCCTCCGATACCTATGCCATTGGCTATTGCCATTGCCAGGAAGAGGAATGGAAAGCTGAATCCTACTGCCGAGAGTGATTCAGGGCCTTTACCGGAAACCCATATTGCATCGGCAAGATTATAGATTGTATGGGTCGACATCGCAACGACCATAGGTATAGAAAGCTTGATGATGGCTTTTTTAGGATCACCAAGGAGTGTTTTTACTCCTTTTGTCTGCCTTGTTGTCTCTGTCGTAACTTCATCCTCTTTATGACGGTTCATCTAAAATTGGAACATTATAAATTGTAACATTGATGTTTAGTACCGTTAAATCAATTGATTTTTGTGTTGTTTTTCTTGACAATCACAGATAATTAATTATCTTTCAATTAGATAGAAAAGATCGTGCAAAATACAATATGTCCTAACCGCCATAAAGGCTTATAGCTTTTTCCTTTTATACAGGAGAATTAAAAGTGTATCACTTGTTTCCCACGGTTGGTAGTATTTTGACTAAGAAAATTTTATTACAACTCATCAGTAAGGATACTGTTTCTTTGCAAGATGTGTGAACATATCCACTGGCGGCATAACTAAAAAAAATGTACTTAATAGTAAAATTGGGAGAAAAGGACGATGATTAAAATCCAAAGAAAACTGAAAGCAACCAACGCAGGCGCTATTGCCTTAATTACTCTTCTAATGGTAATGATAGGCACAACTGTGTCTGCAGCGGAACAGCAGGTAGTAGATTATTCTTTTGAACGACCAGAAATTGAGAAAGTTACAATAGAAGGAGAAAACTACGATCGCATCATTATGGAAAACACTCCCAATTGTGGAGATATCGGTCAACCGGCTCTTCCTGCGATGGGAGCCAGAATCCTCCTTCCATTGGGTTCTGAGGTAAAAAACATTGATATTGAATGGGGTGAAAAAATCTCTCTGGGGAGCAATTACTTTATTGAACCAGTAACGAAACCAATTAAACTGTCAGCAACACCAGGGACAACCAGCCCAGCTGAGCCTGACCCATCAATTTATGAATCCGACCAGCCTTTTCCAAATGAGAGATTTCAAAATATCGGCGTTCAAAATTTCCGAGGATATCAGATTCTTACATTGAAGTTACAGCCGATGGAGTATATTCCAACAACTGGTGACTTATTTTACTATCCCAATTTAACAGTTGTTGTAAACACAGTTGATATCGGTAAAGAAGCGACACTGTACCGCGGTTTTGAGGATGATTATCAGCAGGTTCTTCCCAAGGTTGACAATCCACTGACAGCAGATACTTACAGTGCAATTGGTAAACTTAGCGATAAGAGCTTCGACCTGTTGATTATCACTACAACCGATATGGCGGCGTCTTTTCAACCTCTCAAGGATTACCACGACGCTAATGGCTTCACAACAGAAATACACACGACAGCTGATATTGGCTCCAGTGATCCTGAAGATATACGCGACTATATCCGAGATCGCTATCTCGCCGATGGCATCCAATATGTAATAATCGGCGCTGATGATGACATCATTCCTGCAGTAGACTTGTATGTCAGATCATGGGACGGTGCAGGTGCGGAAATTGAATACAATATGCCATCTGATATTTATTTTGCATGTCTTGATGGAACCTATAACTATGACGGCGATTCTAACTGGGGCGAGCCCACCGATGGCGCCGGTGGCGGCGATGTCGACCTTGTTGCTGAAGTATATGTAGGCCGCGCTTCAGTTGGAAATACAACCGAAGCTGATAGATTTGTGGACAAGACTATTCAGTATCTCACAACTTCCAGTATCCACCTTCAGGACGTGTTGATGGTGGGTGAATACCTTGGATTTGGAGGAGTGTCAGATTACGCTAAGACTATGATGGAACAGAACGTAGATGGTTCAAGTGCTGATGGCTACACAACTGTGGGAATTCCCTCTGATGTTTACAATGTAGACGGACTATACGAGCAAGATTACACCTGGCCACAGTCTGATCTAGTCAACAATATCAATAGCGGTATTCACATCCTCAACCATTTGGGGCATGGTAGCCCTGACTATGCAATGAAATTATACAATAGTGATGTTATAAGCGAACTTAGCAACACCGATCACTGTTTTGTTTACTCCCAAACCTGTCTGGCAGGTCATTTCGATGGCACCGATTGCTGGGCGGAGTATATGAATATCAAGACAGATGCTGGAGCTTTTGGTGTCATAATGAATGCGCGATATGGGTGGGGCTCAGGTGGTAGCACCGATGGACCCAATCAGCGATTTAATCGTGAGTTCTGGGATGCGGTGTTCAGTTCGGCTGAAGGAAAAGCACAGCTTGGCCCCGCCAATCATGACTCCAAGGAAGATAACCTCTACCGTGTTAACGAAAGCTGTATGCGTTGGTGTTACTATGAAATTACCCTTTTTGGCGACCCAACCGTAGCCATCAGGGGAGTCCGAAGCATCACTTTCAGTTACCCCTCCGGAATTCCCGATGTAGTTTCTCCCTCTCAGACCACTACTTTTAGCGTGATTGTTTCTGGGGTGGGAGATGGCGTGCCAATTGCCGGAACAGGTCAACTTCACTACATAATCAATGGTGGTCCAGTTCAGACTGTACCGATGGTGGAAATTATCAAAAACGAATACGAGGCTACACTACCAGCTTTATCTTGTGGAGATGAACTTGAATTCTATGTTAGCGCAGAAGAGGCTGTCAACGGGAGGGTTTATAATCCCGATCCCAGTGAACCTCATTCTGTAATCGTTGCCAGTAGTACTACCGCTGCTTTTGAGGATGATTTCGAGACTGATAAAGGCTGGTCAATATCGGGTGGTTCCTGGTCTCGTGGCACGCCAACAGGCGGTGGCGGCGAGTACGGCAACCCTGATCCTTCCAGCGGCCATGATGGTAGCGCAAGTGTCTTTGGTTACAACCTGAGCGGAGACTATGAAAACAATATGTCCGAGCGCCACCTGACAAGTCCTGCGATTGATTGCAGCGATTTGATGGGCGTGCATCTCAATCTCTGGCGCTGGCTGGGAGTTGAACAACCACAATACGATCATGCTTATATTCGTGTTAGCAATGATGGTTTGGCATGGACTACTATCTGGGAGAATGCATCCGAAGTTTCTGATGCTTCATGGTCTGAAATAGCATTGGATATTTCTGCAATAGCCGATGGTGAATCTACTGTGTATGTGCGTTTCACCATGGGAAGCACCGACGGCGGATGGCGTTATTGCGGCTGGAATATCGACGATTTTGATGTAACTGGTTACACATGCGGAGGAAGTAATGCGCCAACAATCACTACTGTTGATGTCCCCGATTGGACAAGCGGTATCCCATACTCTGAGCAACTCAATGCAACTGGTGGTACCGGTATATTTACGTGGAGTGATAAGTATGGTGACCTTTCCGGAACAGGTTTAACGCTGTCATCCGTTGGAGTATTATCCGGAACTCCTGCTGGAGCTGGCACTATTTCTTTCACTGCAGAAGTGACGGACGAAGCTTTGGAAACTGATATCCAACTTATTTCTTTTGAAATCAATCCCGCTGTTTCAATAACTACGACTTCACTTCCTGAATGGACAGCCGGTGTGTCATACTCAGAGCAATTGACAGCCACTGGCGGAACAGGCGCACTAAGCTGGTCAGATAAGAATAGCGATCTGGATGCGACCGGTCTTTCTCTGTCTTCTGATGGTCAATTGACCGGCACCCCTCTTAGCGATGGCACTATCAATTTCACGGCAGAAGCCAGTGACTTAGTTGGCGCAAGCGGTGAGAAAGCTCTTACAATCAGTATCAATCCCGCTGTTTCAATAACTACAGAGTCTTTACCTGATGGTACCGAAGGTGAAGCATACAGTGAGCAACTATCAGCCACCGGTGGAACTGGCGCTTTAGCATACAGCGATAAAAATGGTGATTTCGCCAGCTGGGGATTGGCTATTAGCGCGGAAGGCCTTATAAGCGGCACTCCAAACGATACTGGCACAGTAACATTTACTGTTCATGTCGAGGATGGAATTGGAAGTTTCTCTGAGGGAGTTTTATCTTTTCAGGTTGTCCCTGCCTATATTTGCGGAGATGTAAATAACGATGGTAGCAATATTAGTGTCGCAGATATTACCTATTTAGTGGAATACCTTTTCAATGGTGGACCGCCACCACCGGTAATTGAAGCTGCTGATGTGAATTCTAGTGATACTGTTAATGTTTCTGATGTAACATATCTGGTAGCATATCTCTTTAATAGCGGTCCTGCGCCAGAGTGTTGATTGGACACAAGATTTGCTTTATTAATTGTGAATAAAATCTTTGTTTAGTTCCGTAGGGTGGAACCATTTTAGTGGTTCCACCCTTTGATTAAAATGAACGTCAGGTTTACAAGTACCCTTGGCGGACTAACCTAGGGTCTGCTGAATAAAGTACCTGTCCGCTCGACAGGCGGGTAAGTTCTTTGTTCATAAATAGATAAGCATGTTTTGTATTGTTTCAAGTGAAAGGGTTTTGTTATAAATAGCTTAAAAGG
>JAYEIF010000006.1:0-6393 GCA_034659895.1 Candidatus Zixiibacteriota bacterium | reverse complement strand
ATTACGCTTTAGATTGTATTCTTTAATTTTTGCTCGGAGGGTGTTACGGTGAATGCCCAGCTTTTCGGCGCATAGCCCAAGATTCCAACTGAGTTGTTCAAGACAGAACTTTATATGCTCCTTTTCCATATCGACCAACGGGATAATCCTTCGTGCTGATACTGTATCTTTTGCAGGTCCTGTTAAACCTGTGAGATCATCCTTGGTTATACAATCCGAACGACACATTACAACTGCTCGTTCAATCATATTCTCAAGTTCGCGCACATTCCCCGGCCAAGTGTAGTTGACCAAAATATCAGCCGCTTCGGGATCGATACTTTTGACCTGTTTTCCGGCTTTGGTGGCAAACTTGTGTATGAATTTCTCCGCCAACAACATAATATCGCCCTGCCTCTCAGCCAGAGATGGGAGATTGATAGCAATAACATTGAGCCGATAGTACAGATCTTCTCGGAAACTACCATTTGCTACCATTTTTTCGAGACTGCGATTGGTGGCGGCAATAATACGAATATCCAGCGGCATTTCCTGAACCGATCCCAGCCGCTGAATCTTTTTGTCTTCCAAGACCCTTAGCAGCTTAACCTGCATAGACAGTGGTATCTCACCGATCTCGTCAAGAAATAATGTTCCGCCATCAGCCAGCTCAAAACGTCCCTGTTTGGCTCGATCAGCGCCGGTGAAAGCTCCCTTCTCGTAGCCAAACAATTCCGACTCCAAAAGATTTTCCGGAAACGCAGTACAATTTATATTCACAAGGCGGTTGTCTGACCGTTGCGATAGAGCATGAATTGCGCGGACTACAAGCTCCTTGCCAGTGCCGGATTGACCCGTTACCAGAATTGTGGCATCACGCGGCGCAACAAGCGAAATCATTTCTTTGATTCGAAGCATCGCCTCCGATTCACCAATCATCTCGGTAGTCGGAAAAACCTCGGATAACCGCTCCCTCATAACGGTATTGTCAACTACTAGTCGATTCTGGTCGGCTGCTTTCTGTAATTTCAGCAGTAATTCATCAAGGTCTTCAACGGGTTTGGTTTGATAATCGAATGCTCCGACTTTCATTGCTGAAACCGCTGTTTCAACAGTGCCAAAAGCTGTAAGCACAATTACTTGAATGAAAGGATTAATCTTGCGAAGGTGTTGTAACAGCTCAATTCCATTCATCCCAGGCATTTTCATATCTACGACTGCCACAGGAGCAAATACTTTATGGTATTCCTCGAGTGCTTCTTCACCGTTCCCCGCAGTAGTTACATCAAAACCATGTTTTGACAGAAACCCCCCTAAGAGTTTCCGTTGTGACTGCTCATCGTCAACCAAAAGAATCTTTACTCCGGATTTTTCTTTCATAGTACCATCTTTAGCTGTATTCAGATTATAAAAAAACCCGCCGAATAACGACGGGTTTATTTATATTATTTGTTCACTTTACTCACCAGAACCAACAATCAATCGTATACCAAAGTTTATCTGCATAACACCAGTATTTTCACCAAAAGTATAAGAATCATCGAGATATTCACTCTTGGTGTCTTTAGTACCGGCAGTATGATAATCAGCCTCGAGATATAGTCCGCTGTAAAAAGTTGTATAGTAAAAGATTCCGGCTCCAATGCCATAAGCTAAGGTCGGATCGTACGAAAGTTCACGGAAACGACGTCCATCCCGATTCTCCACGAAGGTACTGAACTTTGCATTTTCCAGCCCTATATGAGCTTTGACATACGGCAACCAGTTGGTTTCGCCTTCAAAACAGTATTTGCCGTAGATACTGGGAGTGAACAGGCGATGTCGATGATCGCCCGCCAAATCAGCATCAATCGAAAACTCGGTGTATGAAAAATTAAACCCAGTGATAAATTTTGGGGTTACGAAATACCCAACATAAACACCAATGTCTTTGCCGGATTTAGGGGCACGGTCAACAATTTCCCCTTGTTCGCCCAAATCGCCGCCTGTTTTCCAGTCGGAAATTCCACCCATAGGCTGTCCAATTCCTCCATACAGCCCAATCTCCAAAACATCGTATTCCTCAAGTTCATCTTGCGCAATGGCAACACTACTTAAAGCAAAAACTAACAAGACAGTAAACAGAATTGAAATTTTATTCATTGATAAATCCTCAAATTATATTAATTCGTTTCTCTCCAATCATAGACGTTTAGAGCAGTATATACTGTTCAGTCTAAAAAAACACCATCAAACTTGAGGTCAAATCTACAATAGGATAATCCCTTTGTCAATAGATTATGTGATAACAATTAGCTTGACTTTGATATCCCTGCATTGGTATTTTAGACATAGATATTATCAGTTGGAAGCCGGATGTTATAATGCATTCTTGGGTACAGGAAAAATTAAAGGAAGACTCCTAATCTGCGACAGTTTATCGGTGTTCCAATCAAAATAAATAATAAAGTTTTTTTCTGAAAGGAGCAATAAAAATGGCAACTGAAAAGTTACAGGTCTATAAATGTGAAATATGTGGTAACATCGTGGAGGTAATCCATACAGGAGCCGGCACATTGGTTTGCTGTGGACAGGATATGACCCTTCTGAAAGAAGGTGCAGTTGATGCCGCTACCGAGAAACATGTTCCAGTGATCGAAAAGGTAGATGGCGGCTATAAAGTCAAAGTTGGTGACGTGCCCCATCCTATGGAAGATAAACACTATATCGAGTGGATTGAACTAATCGCCGACGGGAAAGCTTACCGTCAATTCCTAAACCCGGGAGACACTCCTGAGGCTACTTTCATGATTGAAGCCAGCAGTGTAAATGCCCGCGAATACTGCAATCTACATGGGCTATGGAAAGCCTAATAAAGAAAGGAGAATAAAATGAAATTTAATTCTATGAATGAAGCTCTTGATTTTGCAATTCAAGAGGAACAGAAAGCAACTGATTTCTATAATGATTTAGCTGAAAAGGTAAGCCATCAACATATTAAGGATGTATTTCTTGAATTTGCCAAAGAGGAACAGGGGCATAAGGCTAAACTCCAGAGGGTTAAAAGCGGTAAGTATGTGATGCCTTCCAATTCAAAGGTTCAAGACATGAAAATCGGTGACAGCTTGGTAGAGATTAATCTATCAGCAGAAATAGATTATCAGGATGCGTTGATAATTGCTATGAAATCAGAAAAAAACTCATACAGACTTTATACTCAAATAGCTGAGGCAATCGATGACAGCGACCTCAAAAAGTTGTTTCTTGACCTTGCACAGGAAGAAGCCAAACATAAACTGCGTTTCGAAACCGAGTATGATGACAACTTTCTCAAAGAAAACTAACATACTATAGGAATAAAAGGAATACTAATGATAAGTAAAAAGATACAAGATGCTTTTAATGGCCAAGTAGTTGCTGAATTCTATTCAGCTTACTTGTATCTATCAATGGCGTCTTATTTGGAATCGGTGGATCTACCCGGATTTGCCAATTGGATGCGTATTCAGTATCAGGAAGAAGTATCACATGGCATGAAACTGTTTGACTACGTTATTGAACGTGATGGTCGGGCTGTTTTGGGTGCGATTGATGCTCCTCCAGTTGAGTGGAAATCGGTTTTGGACGTTTTTGAAAAATCCTATGCCCACGAACAGAAAGTTACTGGCCTGATAAACAGCTTAATGGATATGGCTCTTGCAGAAAAGGACCACGCGGCTCAGATATTTCTCCAATGGTTTGTAAATGAGCAGGTGGAAGAGGAATCATCAGTCAAAGCGATAGTTCAGCAACTCAAACTGCTTGGCGACTCAAAGGGCGGATTGTTTCAAATCGACCGCGAGCTTGGACGGAGAGTTTTCACCCCACCGGCATCATCTGAATAAAGTGTGTGGGAAATAGATGTATCAACGTGACCAAAAAGCAATAGTCATATGTTGAATCAGCCAAGAGAATAATAAGTGATACGAAAATAAAAAACCAGAGTTTTCAACTCTTACTCTAATCAAGGAGGGATAAAATGTTAGCACGTGTTGGAAAACCAGCTCCAGATTTTAAGGCGAATGCCTATGTAGACGGTGCGTTCAAACAAGTTGCACTATCTGATTACAAAGATCAGTGGGTAACGCTTTGTTTCTATCCGGGCGATTTCACTTTCGTCTGACCGACAGAATTGACGGCAGTTGCTGTCAAGTATGATGAGCTTAAGGCTCTCGGTGTGCAGGTGCTTTCTGTGAGTACGGATAGCCAGTTTACACACAAGATATGGCAGGAAGAAGAACTATCCAAGATGGTTGATGGTGGTGTTCCCTTTCCTATGCTTTCGGACCAGGGTGGTCGGATTGGTCAAGAATATGGTGTCTATGATGAGAATGCCGGAATCGATATCCGTGGACGTTTCATAATTGATCCTGATGGTATCATTCAAGCAATGGAGGTTCTGACACCGCCTGTAGGGCGAAATGTTTCTGAATTAATCCGACAGGTGCAGGCGTTCAAACATGTCAGGGAAACTGGAGAAGTAACACCATCAGGTTGGACTCCGGGTAAGACGACGCTCAAACCGGGACCTGATCTTGTTGGAAAAGTATGGAAACAATGGAAACCAGACATGGCTTGATACACAGTGTGACGGATAGACCATTATGGGGAGATTTTAAATCACATCAGCCATGATGATAAATGTAAAGAATTTAGATATGAACGGTTACTTATGAACACTTCATTGCGAGATGGAATTGACTGGGTTGGATATGTGGATTGGACAATCCGCGATTTTCACGGTTATGAAATCGGAAATGGCACGACATATAATGCTTATCTCATTAGAGATGAAAAAACAGCGTTAATTGATACAGTCAAATCTCATTATGGAAGTCAGTTGCTTCGAAACGTTTCAGATTTTGTAGAGCTGGAAAATATCGATTATGTGATTTGCAACCATGCTGAGCCTGATCATTCCGGGGCTCTTCCTGAGGTAATGGCGGCAATGCCAAATGCTACTCTTGTATGTGACAAGAAATGTGAAACAATTTTATCTAAATACTACGACACATCTGATTGGAAAATCCAAATCATTGAAACAGGTGATAATATCTCTCTTGGTAAACGGACTCTTCAATTTATTGAAACACCGATGTTACACTGGCCTGAATCTATGTTTACCTATGTTCCAGAAGAAAAACTGCTATTCTCAATGGATGCTTTCGGTCAACATTATGCTTCATCGCAACGGTTTGATGATGAAATATCCATGGAAACAATACTTCGGGAAGCCAAAAGCTACTATGCAAATATCATAATGCCCTATGGTAAGCAAACAGTAAAAACAATCGAGCGATTATCATCTTTTGATATCGATATAATTGCGCCAAGTCATGGTTTGATTTGGCGTAGCTATTTACAGGAATTGATTCAGTCTTATAAAGATTGGGCGATTTTACGAGCGAAACCAAAAGTCCTTATAATCTATGAAACTATGTGGAATAGCACTAGTGAAATGGCACAAGCGATTTTTGAAGGAGCTTCAATTCCCGGTGTTGATGTACGGCTTATTCGGATTAGCAGCTCAAGTTTAGCCCAAATAGCAAATGAGATACTTGATGCTGCGACTGTTGCTTTTGGTTCATCAACACTTAATACGGAAATGTTACCACCGGTTGCAGAAGTTTTGACATACTTGAAAGGTTTGCGTCCTGTTGGAAAAGCCGGCTTTGCTTTCGGTTCATACGGTTGGGGTCGTGGAGGACCAGAGGCAATAGATGAATATATGAAAACAATGAAATGGGAGATATTGCTTGATCCTATTAAGGCGCAGTATCGACCAACTGCGGAGATAAAGGATGAATGCATCAAAGCCGGGAAACTACTGGCAACAAAGGCAAAGGATTTGGCTGAGAATTAAGGAGTGTATAGAATAGACTGGGTGGCGTCCAGTTGGGAAGTCAGGCTGGCAATCCGCCTCGGCGGACTAACCTACAAGGCTATAAAGAAGGAGCATGACTAATGAAAAAATATATATGTGATGTTTGTGATTGGATCTATGATCCGGAGCTTGGTGTTCCAGAACAGAACATCCCACCCGGAACAGCTTTTGAGGATCTACCCGACAGTTTTGAGTGTCCTGACTGTGGAGCAACCAAAGATGATTTTTCCCCTATGGATTAGATGTACGAGGACGGACTTGATTTGACACTTGCATAAAGTCAAGTGGTCAATTCGCCTCGGCGAACTGACCTATCAGCTCATCAGGTGCCTTTTCAAACAAGATTTTCACCTTCTGAGCAGTTGAAAATTTATGATGTCGTTGATAACATATTAAGAAGCAATGAGCTATAAATAGGGCTTGTTGAAAAATTAGTTATTATGTACCACAATCTCCCCGCCTTTGGCGGGCGCGTAGCGGGCGGCCTTGTGTCGCCCGTTTCTATACACACA
>JAYEIF010000005.1:0-6400 GCA_034659895.1 Candidatus Zixiibacteriota bacterium | reverse complement strand
TTGGC
This sequence comes from Candidatus Zixiibacteriota bacterium, assembly GCA_034659895.1. Taxonomy (GTDB): domain Bacteria; phylum Zixibacteria; class MSB-5A5; order GN15; family FEB-12; genus B120-G9. Next base: position 6,395 of record JAYEIF010000005.1, on the reverse strand, counting down.
TATATCCGGGCAGTTGTCATCTGCACAGGTATTGGTCGAGTAGCCCGGATTACCATAGCCGTCTCCATCAGTGTCCGTGCACTCGTCGCATACATCACCTATATCATCGTTGTCGGCATCAGCTTGATCGGGGTTGCTGATTGATGGACAATTGTCATCAGTGCAAGTGTTACCAAACATATTTGGATCACCAAATCCGTCATCGTCGCTATCAGTGCATTCATCACATGGGTCACCAATTCCATCACCATCGGTATCAAACTGACGAAGGTTTGGGATATCAGGACAATTGTCTTCCGCGCAGGTGTTGGCTGGGAACCCGGGATTGCCAAAACCGTCTCCGTCAGTATCAGTACACTCATCACAAACATCACCAATACCGTCATTGTCATAGTCAGCTTGGTCAGGATTGCTAATAGATGGACAATTGTCGCCGACATTGCAAACATCATCGCCGTCGTTGTCGATACATGTGTCGGCGCCTTTGAATGCCACTGTGGGATCACCAAGCAGATTCAATTCGTAATAGCACCATCTCATACAGCTTTCATTTATGCGGTATAGGTTGTCTTCTTTGGACAATTGATTGGCTCTTCCTAAGCGTGTTTTTGCTTCGGCTGGATTAAACACAGCATCCCAAAACTGACGGTCGAATCGTTGCGAGGGGCCATCAGTGCTTTCAGTACTACCCCACCCATATCGGGCATTCATAATGACAGCAAAAGCTCCATAGTCGCTCTTGATATTCATATATTCGGCAAAACAGTCTCCGCCGTCAAAATGTCCCGACAGACAAGCCTGCGAGTAAAGAAAATACAAATCGGTGTTGGTTAACTGGCTCATGATTGTGCTGGTGCTGAGCTTCATAGCCGAGTACATACTGCCGTGCCCAAAGTGATTGATAATATGCAGTCCGTCATTAATTCGCGTTGTAAGTTCTGATGTGGGCCAGCTATTGCCAGCCCAGTCACGATCGAAGAGCTCATCTATAATAAATGATGTACTCGGAATACCTACTGTGTAATAGTTATTAGCGCCAGAGCCGTCAATTAATTCCTCAAGACTATTGGCTGCATAATCTGACACACCACCAAAACCGAGATATTCACCGGCAAGCAAAACATTGTCCAGTTGTAAATCAGAGCGGTTGAGATAGGAAAGTGTCTTGGTTACAAACCTATCAGCTTCGGTTGCATTTCCTGCTGGTGCGCGACCGACATATACCTCAGCTAACAAGTCAACATCACCGCCACCTTCACCATCATTTGGCTCGCCCCATTGAGAGTCGCCATCATAGTTGTAAGTTCCATCGAGACATCCAAAATATAAATCGGTCGGCATGTAGTATTCCTCATACCCGCCGTTATATGACTTAACATAGAGATCCTTGGCTGGGATAAGGTTATCATCAGCGCCGATTAGCACATAGCGAATTCCATCATTAAGGTATCTATCTCGAATGTAGTCACGGACATCGTCAGGAAGAGCGCTTCCAATTTCGTCCGTAGTATGAATTTCAGTAATAATACCAGTGGTGTCATGGTAATCTTTGAGTGGTTGGAAAGCACTTGCCATATCACTCGTAGTAATTATAAGTAAGTCATAGCCTTTATCAGTCTTGAGACTGTAACTTTTGTAGCTGGCAATTATATCAGGGTTATCGATCTCTGTTTGTAACTCTGTTTTATCTTCTTCGAGTCCGCGATAAAGAGAAGACACATTATCTGTCTCGATTGTATTAACGATTACTTCAAGTTCAGAGTAATACCAAAGTTCACCAGTAGTTGGTATGTACTGAACTGGTTGGAGTTTTAAGGTCAATGTTCGATATCCACGGAAACTCTGAATATTTGTTGATACGTACTGTTTCGCTGGAAAGGGTTGAACGGAATTATAAATGTTCGGATCTGGTGTGGGCAATACAATTGTTGATGGATCAGCCGAGAGCGGAATCGGTTGCACCACAGGTTCGACAAAATAACCATCACCCAATGAAATCTTATCCCCTACTACAATTTCTATACTTTCAACAGTAGCTCCATATGGAAGCAGGATTCGAGCTCCTTTTGCCGGCAAGGCTGGTTGATTTGTCTGTCCACCGTTTGGTGCGCCGGACATGACAACCCGATCATACATACGGGCGCCAATCATTACTTTTTCAATTCGAGGTTGCTCAAACGAGTAACCAACAGTCAGGCGGTTTGTAGAAGCCGATATCGGGGATATCACGATTGCGATTAGCAGCATAGACAGAGCTAATGCAATACTTCCATTGATGAGGGATTGTTGTTTGGTCTTTTCTTGGGTCATGTTTTTCGCCAATTATTTTAAGGTGGACTTGTATAAAGTAGTAAACTGCATAAAAATACCTGAAACTGATGTGCAGATTATGTGTTTAGTTTTTATCAAAAAAAATACTCTCACAGTTGTATTTTTCGACAGGTATCAATGTATTTTTTATAGCTACTCCAAAGCAAGTATTTAACAGAACTCGTTTCTTTCAAGTCTGCTTACGTCTATAATGTAGCCTTTTCTTGCTAAGTGTCAAGGTTTTACCTCTCTTTTCACATACATATAGAGTCATAATTCTCTCCTTTATACAATTTACAGCCATGAATTGTATCGCAGTCTCTTTTGGGACATGTAACTTTTTGCTTGTAAGTTATTCCTGTCTGATATATTCTTTTACAGAATTGTGAAACTGATAACTTCTCCTGATCGTATGTCATTGAAAAGGTTGTGGTACAGGATAAAGATGCATCCTCAATTGAGCAGGCGCTAAAGGGCGACCAAAATGCCTACCGCGACCTGACTAATAGGCACCGTGTGGCTATCTTCCATATCATCCTGAAAATTGTTCGGGATAGGGAGACAGCCGACGACCTTGTACAGGAGGCATTTATGAAAGCATTCTCTTCGCTGGCTTCCTATCGGCCGGAATATCGCTTCTCGACTTGGTTGTACAAAATTGCGGCAAACTGCTCGATTGATTTTTTGCGCAAAAAACGAATTAAAGCTCTCTCTTTGGATCAACCTATCAATGAGAACTCAGATCGAAGAGAATATGATATACCCGACTACTCATTTCACCCTGAACGAGACCTTGTACGTAAAGAACAACGGTTTAGTATTAAGGAAGCTATCAAGTCACTACCAGATAAGTACAGGGAGGTTATTATCTACCGCCATCAGGATGATAAATCTTACGAAGAAATAGCCGATTTATTAAGTATACCGCTGGGAACTGTGAAAGCGCGGATTTTTCGGGCTCGAGAACTTCTCAAAAAGAAGCTCAAGGCCGATTAAAAAAATAGCATGGACTGTAAATAAGGAGTGGCATGTATGCTCTGGCGTTTTAATACTATTGTAATCTTCCTGATTCTCTTGTTAGTGATGGGATCCTCTGTATCTGGCAATGAGTACACGTTTGATTATCAAAAGATTATTGAGCTCAAACAGCACATAAAGCTCGATCTTACTGTCCCACGTGGAAACATTAATATCACAGGAAGTGAAGACGATCAACTGATTATAGAAGCTGTCAAACATATTCACGCTGGTACTAACAATGAGGCTCAGAATGTCGCTGACCATATCGAGATAAAAGTGCGACATATAGGGCAAGAGGTTATCATTCAAACGAATTACCTTCGATTCAATGGCCGTGAAGGAAAAATCTGGCGTAAATTGCTTGGCTCTAGCTCCGACACTTATGGCTCTGTTGACTACAATATTGCTGTGCCTATTTCAGTCGATATTTCCATTAACGGGATAGGCACCAATGTAAATCTTTCCTCAATAGAAGGAAAGATTGAGATAGATAATCAAGAGGGAACAACAACTGGTGAATTCCTTTTCGGCCCGGTTACTGTTCGTCAGCCGGCGGGAGAAATTAGCCTGCAATGGATTGAGGGCGATATTCGTGTTAAGACTACTTCCAGTAAAATAGACATCAATCAGGTTCTTGGCGCGCTGGATGTAACAAGTCTTACTGGTGATGTTCGCATTCGGACAGAACTTGACAGTCCACGGAATTATTTTGTTCACTCTTCCAGTGGAAATATTCAATTCTCGATTCCAGAAATGTCATCCGGGCAGTTGCATATTGAGTCGGATGCCGGTGACATCCAAACGGATGTACCGATTTCAATCGAGTCGGTTTCAAACTATAAAGTGGTGGGTGAATTTGGTCGGGGTGGACCGCGCATCAATATCTCCTCGTCAACTGGCGATGTATATGTGGCTTTATATTAGCTCCGATCGCTGAAACATAGGAAGTTTCATGCGTACCATGTCAAAACAGCTCGCTGTAGCTGCTTTATGTTGTCTTTTATTTGCAGTTGTTGTTCTTGCTTCTCCTGCAATCAGTGAGAAAGATACATCTGTAGCCGAAACTATAATCAATTCATCAGATAATCAATCAAACCAATTTGATTCTTCTACCGACCCTATTTTTAACGAAATCATTTTGACTCCGGAAAATGTAATTGCAATTGATACCGGTGGTTTTGAGTGGTACTACGACTTTGAGACCGATTCTTTTGTCGAGGGTATTCCTACCGAAGACAAGACACCAGCTATCGATTACGATAAAATAGCCATCGAGGACCGTTGTACGGAAGAACGATGGATTGGGACATTGGAGAAATCTGTACTTATTGGTTATGATGAATTCGTTGATGGGGATATCATTGCCTATAGTAGAGTGACTGTTAGAGGATGGGTTAAGGGGAGCGTAAAATCCATGAACAGCCGTGTGCTCATAACCAAGTCTGGTCAGGTTGATGGCAATGTAAAAGCGCCACGGATAGTTGTGAAGGATGGAGGTGTGGTCAATGGAGAGGTAATCGAATCCAAGTCACCTCTGAATATTGAAGATTTTACTGCCCCCTTCTCAGCCGACGGCCTTGTAGTGGCTATTGTTTTCACACTGGCTCTTATGTTTTTCTGCTTTCTCTTTGTTGAGCTTATGCCAAATCAGGTAAAACAGATACAGGACTGTGTAATAAAATACAGCATAAGGGCATATCTGCTTGGTTTCTTGTTTGTACTTTTACTACCAGTAATTATTGCCCTTGTGGCAATCACTATTGTTGGCTTACTGGTAGTCCCCTTCATACCACTGATTTACCTTGCGGCTTTTATACTGGGAGAAGTCGTATTCGGGAATATAATAGGTCGACTTGCGGCGATAAAATTCATGAACGGTGAGAGAAACATGATGTTTCAGTCAATCTTGGGTATATTCCTGCATATGTCACTATGGATTTTAACCGCTATCCTGCTTGGACAATATAATGATGTGGCTGAAGGTTTTGGTATATTTTTTCTCGTAATGGCAATTCTTGTTACTACTTTTCCTATTCTATCCGGACTTGGCTCTGTCATCCTAACTCGTTTTGGTTACCGGGATTATGTCAGTTGGAAGGATTCTCACCAGCAGGAAAGTAAAGCACCTACCCCCCCGCCTCTTCGTTAAGTACCACCTGTTAATCAGGACGATGCACATCGACCTCCTGATAATTCTAACTCATCAAACTAATCGAAAGAAACAAAATAGGTCTTTTTATCGTAATAGTGAGCAGAAGCAAAACTTTTCGCTCGTATTAGATTGGAGGTCTTATGTCGTTATGTAATGTAAAAATGATGGTTCCGTTATTGGTTTTGTTCCTTCCAGTGGCTCTGTTTGCTGGACGTACAAAGCACGAAACAGTGGATATAACAGCAGAAGGAGCTAATCAAGTAGTTGTAAACATTGAGTTTGGCGCTGGCGAGATTCAATTAAATTCGGGCAATATCGATAACATTGCAAAAGCGGATATCGTTTATGACATACGAACAATCGATTTTGATTATGAATACGAAGTCAATAATGGTATTGGAAATCTGATTTTGGAAAGCAGCCATCACAAAAATTTGGATATAGATACTAAAGAGAACAAATGGGATGTTATACTATCACAGAATTATCCAATTAGACTCGATATGGAAATTGGAGCCTGTGAAGCTGAAATGGATTTGGGAAAACTAAGGCTTGAAGAACTATCAATGGAGGTTGGGGCAACTTCAGCGGAGATTAACTTTTCCGACCCTAATCCAATACGGCTCAATGATATTGACATTGAAGCTGGTGCGGCATCTCTTGAAATGCGAAATATTGGCAACGCCAATTTCGAATATTTTGATTTCTCGGGCGGTGTGGGATCGTTTGATTTAGACTTTAGAGGAAAATATAGTGGTGAATCGAAAATTACAATCGAGTTGGGACTTGGTTCGATAGATTTGATTCTTCCTCACGACGTACCTGTACAGATTATCACAGAGGATAGTAACTGGTTGTCATCAATAGACTTCCATCATAATAACCTCGAAGAGATAGACGACGACGTTTATGA
>JAYEIF010000004.1:0-6442 GCA_034659895.1 Candidatus Zixiibacteriota bacterium | reverse complement strand
TTTTACTATCGACTTAGCACTCGGGGCTGGGAAGATTCTCAAGCGCGGTTTTAACCGCAATTTCAAAGTTGAATATAAGGGACGCATCGATCCGGTAACAGAGTATGATCTCAAATCAGAACAATATATTATCTCCCGTATAGCAAAGAAATATCCCCGCCATTCTATTTTATCCGAAGAGGGTAGCGGCAACGGTGAACAGGCGGAGTTTCGCTGGGTGATTGATCCCCTCGACGGCACTGTTGATTTTGCGCATGGATTTCCGGTGTACTGCGTGTCGATAGGACTGGAGCACGAAGGCGAGATGATTGCCGGAGCGGTTTACGATCCCGAACGAGACGAACTTTTTTACGCCGCCCGTCATCAGGGCGCTTTCTTGAACAAGAAACGGATTCATGTTTCAAAGGAAAAAGTCCTCGAACGCGCATTGCTGGCAACCGGGTTTGGATACAATGTAGCCACTGCGAGAAAAAACAATCTGGGGCTGTTTGCGCGAATGGTTAAAAAAGCTCAGGCAGTCCGGCGTCTCGGGTCGGCCGCTCTCGATCTTTGCTGGCTGGCATCAGGGCGGATTGATGGCTTTTGGGAATTGTATCTGCATCCGTGGGACACAGCCGCCGCCTTTGTTATTGTCGAGGAAGCCGGCGGAGAAATCACTCGTCTTGATGGCCGCCCGTATTCCATTTTTGCTATTGATATTTTAGCCGCTAATCCAAAATTACGCAGAGTGATACAGAAGGTATTAACAGGGAATAAATAACGAGATTGCAGAATGTTTATCATTAGGTTAGGGCTTGTTGAATAATTAGTTATTATGTACCACAATCTCCCCGCCTTTGGCGGGCGCGTAGCGGGCGGCCTTGTGTCGCCCGTTTCTATACCAGCGGAGACAAGCCCCGCTGCTACGCGTGTAGAATGTTTATCAAGTGCAAGCCTTTTAAGCTATTTATAACAAAACCCTTTCACTTGAAACAATACAAAACATGCTTATCTATTTATGAACAAAGAACTTACCCGCCTGTCGAGCGGACAGGTACTTTATTCAGCAGACCCTAGGTTACAAATGCTAATATCCTATCAAGATTTTTTTGTGTCATAAAATTGATTTATCAATTATACTTACAGTAAACAAATAACTCATTAGTCGCTATGAGGATATAAATTGTATGCCCAAAAAGACATTGGTTAAATCTATATCAGGAATACGCGGAATCATTGGCCAGGGGCTTGACCCGACACTGGCGACACAATACGGGGCGGCTTTCGGAACACTTCTGAAAAAGGGCAAGGTGGTTGTCGGACGTGACAGCCGGCCTTCCGGTGATATGATAATGAAAGCTGTTATTGCCGGTTTGTTGTCGGTCGGCCGCGATGTCATCGAGATAGATATCGTTCCCACGCCAACGGTTGAAATAGCTGTCAAGCATCTTCAAGCCGCCGGAGGAATGTGTATCACAGCATCGCACAATCCAGCCCAGTGGAATGCATTGAAGTTTTTCAACCGCAAGGGAGAATTCACCACACCCGCAGAATACAAGCGCCTTGATAAGATATTTTCCTCCCAGAGTTTCCGTTATCAGCAATACAAGCAATTAGGCAAACTTGTTTATCAGGCAGATTGGGTAGAGAAACATGTCCGAAAGACGCTGGCCGTGAAAGTGGTCAATCAGCGAGCTATCAAGCGTCGTCGTTTCAAGGTCGTAGTCGATGCCATCAATGGCGCCGGTTCTGTAGCATTGCCGCTTCTGCTTCGCAAACTGGGAGTAACGGTGGTTGAGCTTAATTGCAACGGCAACGGCAAGTTTGTCCACAAACCCGAACCGGCCCCTGAAAATCTGAAGCAACTTTCCCGAGCGGTGCGCCGCCACAAGGCTGACCTTGGAATGGCTTGTGATCCCGATGCTGACCGACTGGCACTTGTGGATGAGACAGGGCATCCAATAGGCGAGGAACTCTCGCTGGCCATTGCCGTTAAGGAGGTTCTGAAAAAGCAACGGGGAACGACAGTTCTCAATCTGTCAACATCACAAGTTACGGCTGATATTGCTAAGGCGGCTGGTTCACGCGTGCTATTTTCCAAAGTTGGCGAGGCGAACGTTGTGCAAACTATGCATCGCACAAATGCTGTTGTCGGTGGTGAAGGTTGCGGAGGCGTTATCTATCCTGCTTTCCATCACGGTCGTGATTCGCTTATCGGAGCGGCAATTGTCTTGAGCTGTCTGGCTGAAGAGAAGAGAAGTCTCTCAGGATTGGTTGAAACTTTACCGATGTACTATGCTATAAGGTCTAAAGCTTTGCTGCCGGATGATTTCAAGGCACGGTTAGAAAAGCTTGAGAAAGATGCGGCTGAACTGTTTGGTTCCAGTAAGATCGATCGGCGTGATGGCCTTCGGTTTGACTTTGCCGATGGTTGGGCACAGGTCCGTATTTCCAACACGGAACCCATCTTTCGATTGGTAGTAGAAACAAATAATCAAAAACGTACCGCACTACTGGCACGGCAGATACTGCGATACTTCAAATAGTGTAAGGAACGACAAATGTGCGGAATTATTGGATATGTCGGTCCACGGCAAGCACAGCCTATTTTAATTAAGGGGTTAAAGCGACTGGAGTATCGCGGATACGATTCCTCCGGCATCGCAATGTTTTCGGAAGACGGATTGATTGTTGCAAAATCGGCTGGAAAAATTAACCGCCTCGAGGCGAAACTGGGGAATACGATTTACAATTGTAATCAAGGTATTGCGCACACCCGCTGGGCTACGCACGGTGAGCCAACTCAGCTAAACGCACATCCTCACACTGACTCCGAGGGCATAATTGCATTAGTACACAACGGAATAATCGAGAACTACCGCGCTCTCAAGGAGTTCCTCACCAGAAATGGTTTTGATATTAAGACTGATACGGATACGGAAATCCTGGTGCATCTCATAAAATATTATTACAAGGGAAACCTTACCGAGGCTGTGCGAGTCGCTCTTAATCAGGTCGAAGGGACTTACGGCATTGCGGCTATATCATCGCATCAGCCAGATGAAATTGTAGCGGCGCGTATGGGTTCACCGCTAGTAATTGGCAGCGGCATAAAAGAAAACATGGTTGCCTCTGATGTTGCCGCTATTCTCGATCATACCAACAAAGTAGTCTACCTTGACGAGGGCGAAGTGGCAACAATTACAGCAGAAGGCTTTGATATTACCACGATTCAGAATGTCAAGATTACACCAAATATTCAGGAAGTTACCTGGACGCTGGATGAGATTGAAAAAGAGGGTTACGATCATTTTATGCTGAAGGAGATCTACGAGCAGCCTGCCACTCTGCGCAATGGTTTTCGCGGTCGCTTAAATTGGGAAGAGGGCATATCCATATTGAGTGGACTTAATCTCCAGTATGATGAACTACGCAATATCAAGCGGGTTATCATAACAGCCTGCGGAACATCGTGGCATACAGCTCTTGTTGCAAAGTATTTTATAGAAGAACTGGCGCGAGTACCGGTAGTGGTTGAATATGCTTCCGAATTCCGCTATCATACACCTATATTTGAAGACGACAATATCCTGCTGGTCATAAGTCAGTCCGGCGAGACAGCGGACACTCTCGCCGCTATGCGCGAAGCTAAAAAACGAGGGGTAACGGTTCTTGGACTGGTGAATGTTATCGGTTCCACAATCGCAAGAGAGACCGATGGAGGTATCTATCTTCACGCCGGTCCGGAGATAGGCGTAGCTTCAACCAAGGCGTTTACATCCCAGATTATGGCCGCTTCGTTATTCGGAACTCTGCTGGCTCGCATGCGCCACTTGTCGGTGCAACAGGGACAAGAAATAATCGACAACATGGTTAAGATTCCAAGCAAGATAGAACAAATCCTCAAGGAAAGTGATAATATCAGAAAAATTGCTGCCGAATACTACAAGGTAAACAATTTCCTCTATCTTGGTCGAGGGATCAATTTCCCTGTTGCGCTTGAGGGTGCCCTAAAGCTCAAGGAAATATCCTATATCCATGCCGAAGGTTACCCTGCGGCGGAGATGAAACATGGACCTATTGCGCTCATTGATGAGAATATGCCAGTAGTTGTAATTGCACTCAAGGATGCGGTATACGATAAGGTTATGTCAAATATTGCCGAAGTGCGAGCTCGTAAAGGACGGGTGATTGCTATTGCAACCGAGGGCGACACCGAAATAGCCGACCGAGTAAATCATGTCATATATGTGCCGCAAACTTTCCGCCTTCTGACGCCGTTGCTGTCGGTAATACCATTGCAGTTACTGGCATACCATATTGCAGTAATGCGTGGTTGTTCGGTTGATCAACCGCGTAACTTGGCAAAGTCAGTAACAGTAGAGTAGACAGCTATGTTGTCTTACGGTTTTTTTCTTTTGGGTTTGTATATCACGGCTTAACAACAATCTTACCGTGCGCATCAGTACCGGTTAGATACCACAGATAAATACCAACCGCTACCTTGTTTCCAGTTGAATTGTTGAGTTCCCACTTCCATTCGTCGCAGAGACCCTCCTTGATAATGACTGTTTCGCCTGAGACAGTAAGTATCAACAGATCATGCGGCTCCTCCGGAAGATTGAACGTAATTTCCTCTCCCAGATGTACCGGATTTGGAAAAGCATACACATCAACAGCTACGTGGAACTTTGACACCGGTGAATAATTATAATCATTGGCATGAACGCGCCAGAAATAGTCTCGGTCGGATTCGAGTTTCTCAACTACTCTCCAACTAGTGAATCCCCCCTCATCTTCGGGTATGGCAGAAGAAATCGCAACACTGTCGACAAATTCAGGATCGGTAGCAATCTCGAAGAAATAGCTGTTTGGACCTTCTGTTGCTGCATTTACGGCAGTCAGTACCGGGCGGTTAGTAAGTATTACCTCGCCATCTGTGGGTCTGCTCGTACCTGCTACAGTCTCTTCTCCACTGGCTATCAGATCTACATACTTAAACCAGGTGGCTTGTGTATATTCTGTGACGTTCTCTCCGTCGGTAGCACGTACTTGCCACCAGTAACTCCGACCGTCAACAGGCGTGAAATCAAGAGTCACCGAGGTTTTGATATTCCCTTCGGATACATTAGATTGATTCTCAACGAGTTGTGTCAACATGGAATCTCTATAAATTCTAAAATCATACGACAGAGAATCATCTTCAGGATCAACTGCATTCTCGACAACAAGTATAATCGACGCTGTTGTGATTGTACTGGTATCTTGAGGGGAGTAATGAACCGGCATGGTGGGCGGATTGTTGACCTCTATTCCAAGATTAACCGTAAACCCAATCATCGGTGTCCATTGGGAATACGCTTCGCCGTCATAACAGCGAGCGCACCATGTGTATCCTACACTATCAACCAGATCAAGAGGGACAGTCCACTGAGTAACAGAATCACCCTCGGTTATACTTTCTCCCATTGACAGAAGGACTTCAGAGGATTCATCGTACAATCTAAAATCGTAAGTCAGATTATCGCCATCGAGATCCGAACTATTGAGCACAATAAATGTTGGCTGTAAAGTCTCAACAACGGAACTGTCCAATGGACTCTGAGGTGTCGGAGCTTCTGGGGTGTTGTTGAATCTAAAGTTTTTCGTAACAGACCACGTGCTGGTATTGCTTTGATCTGAAGCAACCACTCGACATCGCCAGTAGTACATCGTCTGGTTTCTCAACTCGGTAAATGTAGATTTGACAACAGAATCGGTTAGACTTCCAATTTGATATTGCGCTGACTGACAAGATTCAAGAGTGTCCAGAGCAAACTGGTAGTAGATATCGACTGAGGTTGACACTTGTGTACATATTAATTCAGCCGAAGCATTAGCAGTATCAATATCAGCTCCAACCAGAGATGGCGGCTCGAGTTCAGCTGCAAATGATATTTCGTTGATTGATGACCAGGCACTGGTGTTGCTATGATCCGAAGCAATTACACGGCAACGCCAGTAGTACCGTTCTCCGTCCCTTAGACTGTTATATGTAGCTTGAACTTCAGAGCCTGATACAGTTCCCGTATGATACACTTCCGATACAAACGATGCCAAAGTATCCAGAGCAAATTGGTAGTAGATGCTGATCGGCACTGACAGCTGACTACATCTCAGAGTGGCAGTATTGTTGGTAGTATCAAGACTTGCCCCGACTGGACTCGGTGGTCCCAAATCAGTTGTAGTGCTGACTACATTCGAAAGACCAGACCAGTTGGAAACCTCATCAGCAGTCTTAATAGCAAAATAATAAGTTGTGCCCGGATTAAGCCCCTCGACTATGAATGTCTCGTTGCTACCTGCTGTCTGTGGATTAGGTTCTCCATCAGCCTGTGTGGCTGAGTTCCAATTATCGTCATTAATCTCTGAAGTAGAGTAGCGAATATCATACTGATATGCCGTGCCACTGGCACCATCATCA
>JAYEIF010000003.1:0-6467 GCA_034659895.1 Candidatus Zixiibacteriota bacterium | reverse complement strand
TAGGAGAAATCATGGAAGATCATCTCAAGCGACTCTACAAACTTGTCGATAGTTTTAAGGTGGGTTCAAACTGGAAGACATACGTCGATGCGTTTGTCTTTGGTTGTAAAATTAGAAATTTAGCACCACGCACGCTCAACGTTTACGCCGAACGGTTAGGCTACCTTGCCCGACACCTTGAAGAAAAAAGCATCGACATTGAGGATGTAACCAAGCGGGATATTCAAAATTATCTACTTGAGTTAATTGGTAACGTCTCTGACGAAACCGTCAACGGACGGATTCGGGTCTATCGCAGATTCTTCAATTATCTTGAAGAAGAAGGTATTTGGGAAAAACCAAACCCAACCTATAAAATCAAAATGATTAAAGCAGAAAAAAGAATCAAACCGGTTCTTTCACCGGAGCAAATTCAATCGGCTTTACAGACGCTGAATAAGAGAACTTATGAAGGCTACCGTAACCTAACAATGGTCATGCTGTTTTGGGACGCTATGATTCGCAAGGAAGAATTGATAACTCTTAAACTACCGGAGATAGACCTACGAGGCGGACTCATTAAAGTCTATGGAAAAGGTCGCAAGGAACGCCAAGTTCCAATGGGTGCCAGAATGATTAAGACTTTGCACTTCTATCTCAATCGTTGGCGTAACGGAACTTCTGGAGAATTAGTTTTCTGTCAGCGTAATGGCAAACCAATAACCTCTCGGCATTGCCATAAGATCATTCAGGAAATTGGCAAAAAGGCGAAAGTGAATATCTACCCTCATCTGATTCGGCATAGTGCGGCGACTTACTTTATCAGGCAAGGCGGTTCTCCAGTGATATTACAGAAGATACTTGGACATACCTCGTTGGTCGTCACCCAGAATTACCTACACATGAGCAATCAGGATATGCTGGACACCTATAACCAGTTCAGCCCAAGTAATGCCATAAGCGTGTAGGTTACTGCCAGCGGTCATCTTCATCATCCGGCTGTTCCGACTCTAACTGACCAAGAATTTCCTGAGTAATTTTTTCACGTTCAGCGACGGCTTCCTGTGGAGTGATATGGTAAGGAGATGATTGATTAACTTGTTCGGTAAACTGTTCAAGTTCACCTTCCAGTTCGTGGTATTCCTTAACGTAATTAGTTTTTATCGTCTTCACCGGCTGTTTAGGCAATTTTACCATACAGATTTGTTGAGGCAGATTTTTCATCCTTGCAATAGCCCTATATACTTGTTCATCCAAGGAATAATATTGAATGCTGGATATATACCATTTAAGTTCTTGAATAATAAATGGGACTACGGAGTCAGTATGATTGAAATTACTGGAACTCCCTTTCATATCCCCGCTGGAAGACATACTCGAACTGGAACTCATATGGCTGGATAATTGGTCAGACATAAACAAATCATCTACGGGGATAGTCGTATCACCTGTTTGCATTACATGCCCTGAATGACTGCCATGGGCGGAAGATTCGGACTCCCCATAACTATCACTGCTGACCGTTCTCGTTGATTCTGTCGGTTCAATATACGGTGATTTTTGAATTCGCTTAATCTGGTCTGGATTTAGTCCTCCTCTTCCTCTATAACTGAAGAGTTCCTTGATTAGTATCTCAGAGTTTTCATAGGTAAGCCCGCCATAGATTATTTTGATCTTGGCGTTCTGCATAACCGCCGCATAAACTTTTTGATTTTGCTCTTTCAATTGCTCAAGCGAATGATGAGCTAAAATGAGGTGAATACCAAATTTTGGTCCCTGATCGAGAACATCGGCAATATCCTGAGTTACGTAGTTTTCAAATTCATCAATAGCCAGATAAAAAGGTCTGGAGTCCTTTGGTCTCATTTTAGCAACCAAAAAGAATTCATTAACCAATAAAGTGCCGAGTAATCTGGCAATGTCTTGGTGTATTTTTCGAGAACTGAGATTCACCAAAAGGATTTTTCCTTCATCCATGATTTTACGTAAATCAAGAACCCCCTCTTTTCGTCCTAGCATTAGTTCCATGCGTTTTGATGATACAAAACTCCTGAGCATATTAACCGAGCTAAGTAACTCTGCATATTGTGTTTGTTTTGTCTGTTTCTCATACCAAGACCAATCATGCTCTATTAAATCTATTCCAGATTCATTGACAATTGCCATGGCTAATTCACTGTCAGGGGCACCCCTGTCAATTAGATGTTTTGCCTCAATCAGAGTCAGACCTTTTTGGATTAAGGGATAAAAAATATTTTGAAGCCAAGTTTTTGCTGTGGGCATTTCATCAAAATTATCTTTACCTCTTGCTTTTATCGTGGCATACATTCGAGATAGGGTCAGAGTATCAATATCATGACCTGCTATCTGTTGAAGCGTATTAAATCCAACAACGCTATTATCATCTCCCGGGTCAAACAAAACTATTCTATCAAGAATCTCTGGCATTCGCGACGACTTATATGAGCAATATGCCAGCAAATCATCATATAAATATCCGTGTGGGTCAATAACGGCTCCGCCGATCCCTTGCTCAATAAACTGACGAAAGATATTCTCAATCTGTTTGCTCTTTCCTTCCCGTGTAGCTCCCATAATATGAAAGGAATTTTCAAGGTCTTTTCCTTCCAGAACAAAAGGTTCGTCATATCTATGACCTAAGAGCAATCGAGGTGGTTTGTCTCTTTTGTTCTTATTAAGAAGTTGCCTAACCTCTTCCAGTTTTTTTTCAACTTTTTCCATTATAACCCCTTTGTAAATTCATCTAATTGAGCAATAAAAGTTCGTTCTAAAGTTCTAAGTGTTTCCTTTCTAACTGCAGGAGTCAATGTTTTATTATTTTTTATTGCTTCGTATTCAATATTAAAAACATCTCTCATATCATTGAATTGCCTAGTTTTTTGAGCATTTTTCTCCCTATCATCTATACTTGCCAATCTGTTTTCTACCCTTTTTTTGGCATATTCATGGGTGAGCTCAGCTTCAAAATTTTCCAGTTCACGTTTGCGGCTTTTCTCTTTTGTTCCTGACTCATCTCCCAATCTGTCGATTTCGTTCAGCAACTTTAGCTTGTCCCGCTCGTGACTCAATTCCGTGATTTCATCTCTTCTTACAAAGTCTTGCTTTTTCCTGTCAAACGAATAGAATTTCTCCTCGTATTCATCTATCTTCTGAAGTAAGTCGCTTTGAGCTTCTAGTTGAGCAGATACTGATCTTATCAGTTTCACATCACTTGCTTTTTTCGCACGTTGTAAGAGATTTGCTACATTGTGTACAAAAACCGGCTGATTACTTCGGAGTGGGGTCAATTGGGCTTTCAGTAATTTCGCATCTAGTATACTTGATTCTGGTGATCCTGCAGCTGTGCCAGATGTAGACTCCAAGATTTCAGCTTTTACTGCCCCGTGATGCTTCCTTCTCTGGAGTAAATACAGCAGGACAACTAATATGATAGCCACCGAACCGCCAATGATGAGCATAATGTAGGTATCACTTATAGTATCCATATTTCCTACTTTCGTTTTATGGTTATACTTATTGAAAATTTACCGCTATTATTCTTCCATGCACCGGCGCGCCATACCTGATTGATACCAAGTAAGAGCATCCCGTTTTGGTGTATTTTGAACTCGTTGGAACTTCCGATATAAAATGGCTGACCAGTTCCCACCTTGCCCATCAGACAGTTTATAGGTTTGTCAGCTAATATGTAGTTGCTTGGAGAATAGCCCCGCGCTCTACAATCATTGGGCAGTCTTCTTGGAGTTACTCCGCCAAATGGCCCAGAGATTCCCCCAAAACCATCGGCGTCGCGGACTGATAGACCCTCTTTATACGGAGAATTACAACGCACATACCCTATAGCATTAAGAGAGAGAATATCTCCTTTTCTTACTTTTATGCCTGTTTCTGTCCAGAACGATTTGGAGGCCTTCAATTCCACTTGATAAAACTTCTCCTGATATGCATAGTCCTCACTGGTCGGATGAATCTGCACATCGATAAACGAGCGTACCTTCTGGACGATACCCTTCGCTTGAATGAATTCGACGGTGATCGCAATTGTACCTATAACAAAGCATATGAATCCAAGGGAGAATAGCACAGACATTGCTGCGCGATAAAGCCGCTGTTTTGGATTGCCCTTGAGCGAGATAATTTCTGCCATTGGTAAGACAACAAAGAGATTCAGCATTTTCCCGATGCCTTTCCCCAGTAGTACTAAAAGAGTCACGAGTTTCTCTGGCACCCACAAGATAGGCTTGACAATGAAAGAGTAGCTGAAACTTGAATAAACGACCAACACCGGTAGAATAAATGGTAAGACATAAAGATCGTTCAGTTTAACCGCCAACCAAACTAATCCACCAACAACAAACGTCAGTATCAGCCCCACTATCATTATGATGAATAGAATAATCAACAAGAAGAAACCTTTGATAAAGCCAGCGTCATCAAAGGCGCGCTGGATTTCAATTGTGAAAGATCCCCCTGCTTCCCATGCTGATTCAAAAGCCTTTAGTAAGAACTGAGACACTTCATAATTGTACTTGACCATGAAGAACGCCGCTACGCCCACAAATACTATTCTGCCCAGTATATCTGTGTTTTTTGCTTTACTCATCCAGCCTGCCTTGACAGACGTTCACATCTATGATAGAATGACTCGTTGACTCCCTTTGAATGTAGTCGTATCGGCTTGAGGTTGACTCCTGAAGCTGTAATCGAATCTGCAAACAAAGGAGGAATAACATGCTTAGTGAAAATCAAAAAAGGCTCATTCAAAGCAATAAAAAAATTGCTATATCCGTTCAAACAATTAGTGAGAATGTATATCGAACGAATTTTAAAATCCTCAAAAAATTTGAGGGATGGCTCAGACTCGAAAAAGTAGATGAAGAAGGTCTTGACTATTTTCTCGAATGGGCTAAAAACTTGATTGAAAATAATCTCCAATCTGATATGATGTCTAAAGACCTCATGCAGAAAATGATTACCGATCAAATGGATTCGTTTAACAATCCAGATTAAGGAAACAATTAAATAAATTGAATCCTTTTTAATCAAAACGAACCAGACCTCAAATCTGGTTCTTTTTTTATTTTTCATATATAATCGTCCTCCTCTAAAAAAATATCGGCTTCACTATTCCACGATGACATTGACCCAACGGGGTGAGAACAATGCCAGCCAAAAAGAAATATCACCCTATATTCCCTCTTGTACTCACGGGATAGCATGATCCACTGCGGAGCAGATAGAATGAATGAAGCCAAGACTCTCTTTAAATATCTAAACATATTTATTCAATCAGACTTTGCAGTCCGCCTTCCGATTTCGGTGTTACCCAAGTAGGCGCTAATACTTTTTCAGGTGTTTCAGGATTGTAGGTTTCAATATTTGAGAACCAAAACAAAGACGTAGATGAGAACTGTCGCCCAAAACTTGGAAAAGCAGAAATAATATTTGCCATTCGACCTGATGGTTTACCCTCTTCGTTAATTTTTCCGGGAACTAAAAAAAGAACCCGAAATCCTCTGATCGGTTCAAGCTTGTCTTGTAAATATTCATCTCGCTTATTTGCTTCTGTAAAGAAACAAAGACCTGAGACTTTTCCGTCAGGAAGATTTCGATAGGCATAGCGTGTTGCACATTTCCCTGATTTACGATAATAGTAATAACCGAATATCTTTTTGCGGATATCAGAGCGATTTTTGGTTGCAATTATTGGCATAGTTCCTCTGTCAACTTCAAGGAAGTAATGAGCCTTACCCTTGCCTGCAACTTCAATCCCAAAAAACGCATCTGGAAAAACAGAGAATTGCTCTTCTTTGTTTTTCTCATTTTTACCGAAAACAGAATCTTGAAGTCTTTGACCCTGCTCCCAAAAAAGAACTTTGATTTTATCATCTGTCGTTTGGCAAGCAAGCTCAAGAGCTACTCTGAAGATGGCAATTTCTAATGCGTGTCTTAAGAACGGAGATTTGACCTTGTTTGAGAGAACTATATTTCTAACTTCTTGAGGCGTAATTCCAACGATTCCTGCAATTATTGGGGCACTTTTTAATCCCAAACCATAAATTGCTTTTGGGCTTCCATAACCTCGCCCAACTGGTTCATCAGTGATTAAGTGTCTTTCAATATAACGCTCGTGAAATAATTGCTGTAATCTCTTATAAAGAGCTTTTTCACCAAAACCATATTTAGTTGGATGTTTTTTGCCATCCTTGCCAATTTTAAAATTCTGATTCTCAGGAGTTTCAGTTTTCAGAAGATGCCAGATGAGATTGGTATTCAAAAAACGGTGTTCATAAATCAACTTCATTATCGTGCGGTCACGCTCACGAATCACTAATTTAGGAAAAGCCCCTTTTTTTGGGTAATACCGTGATAATTGTTTTTTTCGGGTCGGGTTTTTCATTTTTGTTCTTCTTTGTGTCCTCGCAAAGCGAGACTCCTTATTTAAGCCCCCCCCCTTCGTCGGTGCC
>JAYEIF010000002.1:0-6510 GCA_034659895.1 Candidatus Zixiibacteriota bacterium | reverse complement strand
CCTTTTTTCTCTGCATATTCCTTCAGTAAATGTAACATCACGCGCTCCCTTCTCTGACCTTGAAGACATCCTCAGAGTCATAGGGTGGCACAGTAAGAACACCATCCCGAACGACAGGCTTGAACAAACTTATAGCCTGTTTATCAGAACTTGTCCCCGGTCGAGAAAGGTCGAAAACGTCATACAGCATCCATCCGAGGTCCTTAATGTTAATTGATTTTACATTGGAAGATGACAAATCAGAATCCAGAAGCTCGAAGTACGCTGGAAACTCCCTGCATCCAAAGTAGGGCTGGTAAATACACTTTCCGTGAGAAGCGCGCCTTCGGAATTGTGCTTCCAATGCCGGCAGTCTGTCTTCAAAGCCAAGCCATGGATGAATGTGAGCATGGAGTCGATACTTGACGTCTTTCAGTGCCATTGTCTGACGTTGCGTTCTACCCTTAGTATCTGAACCAGTAACATCGCGATCACCATCAGCCCAAATTGGTTCCAATTCCTTGGTCCCCTTTCTGAATTTGTTCACCAAATTGACGGATACTTTTTCCTTCACCTCATTTCGTCGCAAAGCGATATAGTTTGGTTCGGAAAGAATCTCAATTCCGGTAATTTGCCATCGGAATTCCTTCGGTTTGCAGTAAATGGCATCAAAGATGCCGCGGGCGGCAGAGGGTGTTATCACAGGATAACTGAATCGCTCAACCTTGAGTTCCGGTCGAGTGAAACATGCGAACTCACCCCATACCTCCAACGTCTGTGTTTTTGTCTTCATTATCTCTCCTTTCTTTATTGAGGTTACGCAATTAACAAATCTTCATTTGGAGTTATAAGTCCCATCTTGCTGTCATAATGTTCCTTCTCGATATAGATGTACCAATCATCTGCAAATCCATCGTAACTACTCTGTCGATGAAGTGGTACGCGATCAAGATAGTTCTCGTGTTTTCCCGGACGATAAAGCCCAATTGTGTACGGTCGGGCTTTGGCAATCCATTCCCGTGTCAGGCCTGTCTGTTCTACTTCGCTTTGGAGCCGTTTGTAGATGTCTATGTCGTACGGCACAAGAACATTGATGGTAGGTTTATTGATGACTTTGTATCTCTTCGCAACATCCTCGAAGTCCATGCCCTTGATTGCATTTTGAAGTTCTTTATTCATGTTTTGCGGATCACTGAAAGAATAGAGTTCACGATAGAATCGGGTGAACAACTCAGGGTCGTTAATATCGGGATGATGCTCCGATTCCTGTTTCAATATCAGCCTTGTTACGCTGGCGGCTTGCTCGTATGCGCCAGATGGATACAGCCGCTTATCTTCTGGCTCAAATACGGTAACAATCCCTTTTTCAGCTAATCCATTACGATTGCACCGACCGGCCGCCTGAGCAATTGCATCCATTGGAGCCAGGGCGCGGTAGACGACTGGGAAATCCACATCAACTCCTGCCTCGATGCACTGGGTCGAGATCAGACGGCAGGGCTTCCCCTCATTTAGACGAGAGCGAATTTCTTGCATTGTGACTTCCCGATGAGCGGGACACATATTGGTAGATAAATGGAACAGCGAGTCAGCATCGTCAGTGACTAACAGGTCATACAATTGATGTGCATGCCTTTTCAAATTGACAATGCAGAGTACCTGTTGGTGCTGGTTAAGCTGATTAGACAGTTCATTCCAAGAGGTTTTGTGCTTCAAATCATCTGGCCATTGAATACGTGTACGTCGTGAGCGTGAAAACAGGTTCAATTTCTGTGGAACGATTTCCTCCGGTTGCCAACTCTTGTGACAATATTCCAGAACGGCGGTATCAAGATGTGAAAACGCAGGTTGGGTAGCAGTAGCAAAGACGACCGTCGATCCATAGCGTTCTGTCAATCTTGACAGTGTAGCCAAAGTTGGAATAGTGATTTGTGTAGGGATAGTTTGTACTTCATCAAAGAGGATGATGCTATTTGCCAAACGATGGAGTTTGCGACAAGCCGATGGACGATTGGCAAAAAGCGATTCCAGCATCTGGACGCTCGTTGTAACAACAATCGGAGCATCCCAGTTCTCCGCCAGCAGCCCGCTGCGATAGATACCTTCATCCTTGTACTGCAGGGGTTCTCCATGTGCTCCGCTAAGACTATGATGTTCGAGGACAAAGTCTTTTGCGAATTGATTGTCGAATATTTTTCTGTACTCTTTAACAGTCTGTTCTATAATACTCAAAAATGGTATTACAATAACAATGCGCCGCAGATTGTGAACAACCGCATGTCTTAAAGCAAACGCCAGCATACTAAGAGTTTTACCAGATCCTGTGGGAGCAGTAAGTGTGAATGCGCCCTGTGGATGCTCCGCTGCTTCAAGGCAAGCAGTCAGCAAGTCATTACGCAGCTTGTTGACTGCTATGGAGGCTGTTGACTTCTTTGCAAGTGCATCGATGTAAGAATTAACAACGCTGAAAGCATGGTCAGGCTCCAGCTCTGGGCCACATTTGCGATAGTATTTGTTTTTGTCAAGATTAGCATTGAAATGCGCTTCGGTCTCAATAAAATCAGCGTCGACAAGAGCTGAATACAGCATCCTTACATCCAGCATAGCGGACGCCAACATATTGCCACGATTCCTGTAGTCAAGAATTGACTGATCCAGTTGCTTGGGAAAGTCTATACCGTCATATTTTAGTCGCTTTTTCAGAATCTCTAAATCAGGCTCTGAGAGTCGCAATCCCAGTGGATGGTTGGTCGCAATAGCGCTAAGATCGAGTTCTTTTAGTGAATCCTTATCAGCTTTCTGCAATCCGATATGATGTCCTTGAATTGTAAGAGCGGACGCTATACCATACTGATATAGGGACAAAGCTGTCCAGGCACCCGCAGACCAGTGATCTATACCACGCTCTTTCCCCTCTAATCGCCTCTGGAATAAATCACCGTATTTCCCCAAATCGTGAAAAAGTCCAGCCAGATGTGCTTCTTCTGAAGCTCTAAAGGATTCTGCAAACTCTGCCGCTCTACGAGCTACACTTTGTAGATGTTCGTCAAGATTGCCTGCCCTCCCTGACCTACTTGTACTATGCGACAGGTACTTCTTCGATTTATCATTCATAAAATTCATCCTTTATATTATTATTACTCAGTGTCGGTTTACATAACCACCTCTCACAAATTGCTCATTGCTTCGAGCATTCTAACCTATACAATGATATAAACACAATTTACTGTAGCAAACAGCACATATCAGTATTGATTTTTCAAAGAAATATATACTGCTTCACTGACAATGGCTGTCAGTAGAAATGTGGCATTGTTCTATCCTTTGTCCTGTTCTCTTGGCTAATTGGCAACAAAATATTATCTACCACAAAAATGCCCCCATTGTTATGTTGGTACGTACCATGCCCATACTATCTTGGTAATAATATCAATCAGAGGGTGAAGTACTCTCTGTTGATATATGTTTCAGATAGAATAGGATACATACCGTTGTATAGCAGATGCGCCACATATATACTTGGTATTCACTTTGGATTAGGAAAAGATATTATCACTCTTAGCGATTTAAATGAATGGGTATTGAATCTCTCTGCCCGCTAACCGCAGGAGTAGCGAACAATTCCGATACGTTCTCCGTTGGAATAAAAGGATACAGATGAACAGACATAAACTCCGGGATTGATGCGTTGTTTTTCAAATTGAATGCCTCAGTCACTTCGATGAAATGGTTTCCTCTCGCACTCGGCGCTGTTATCAATATGCTCCACGTCATTTTAACTATTTCTCGATTTATCCCGATTTTATCAGGAGTTATCGAGGGCACGGCAGAATCAGATGACACCGAAGTAAGTACCGCATATACCCAGAGGTCTCTGCTGATTGACCGTAGAATCTCTATAACCTGTGATACAGAATTGTAAGTTACGGTGTCCATTTGCCGCCAATGGATAACAATCGGCACAATCACGGAATCCGAAGACAACACAGGTTGAAAGGCAGGGTGAAGCGGCAAAGTGCGATACATCTGATAGCGGGTGTCAATCAGCTTGGAAATCATAGTGTCGGTTTTACTGTCGCTGAGGTTCTTATCGTAATTTGACAACCAGTGAAACTCATAAGAAGGTGATGACACAACACTGAAACGCATTGTTGTCTTTAACATATTCTCATAGATAGGGTAATTGATGATCAGTGTGGTACTACTATCATTTTCCGTTTGCATCTCATGAGGGAAAGGTTCCAAAGCCATCATCAGTTCAGATTCGGACAGTATTGAGTCACACTCATCAATTACCGGAGTTGCAACTGTCCAACTCCTGAGTGAATCCAATAATGTCTCTATTCGGCTGTAGCTATCCGGCTCCGCAATCGAATCGGATGTGAGTCTTGTACAAACAGCGGAACTGAAGAATACCAAGACTGCTGCGATTGTTATCAGAACACCGCTCAAAAATAGCCGATCAAACACGTCGTCTCTATCCTACTCGATAGGATTAAAATCGTATAAGCCTATCACTGATCCATCGGGAAATTTCTCCGATTGCCACGTTCTGACATGGATAAGTGGTTGATCTTCATTGGTGAAATCAATCATTAGAAACAAATATCCTTCATCCGAATAACCACTAGACTGCCAGTGCTGTTTCAGTGTAACGCCATAGATATCATTGATGGAGTCATGACGTATAACTTCAAGTTCATCAAAATCAACTTTGATGAAACTGTTTACATTGAACACTTTCTCCAGATTTGTTAGATATTGTTTCTTGCTTAATTTTACGAATTTTATCCGATCACTCGACAGACGACTTCCCTTAAACATTTCTGTTTGCTGTGGAGCTTTTTCAAGCACCTTCCCAACAATAATAAGCGCATCATCACTGTAGGCTTTTTTCAGATATTCAAGATCCTTGCGATTGTATGCTGTACGAAATATCTCAATAAACTGAAGAATCTTCTGTCGGTTGGCAAAGTCCTTTAATCGCTTGCCACCTTCAATAATATGCTGATAGTGGCCATTCTCCATTGCAAAGCGGACACCAGTTATTAGGAATTCTTGACTCAGGGTGAAAACGAGATACTGATCAGGGTTACCTTTTGTGTCTCCCATATCAACCCTTACGCGAACGCCTCTGATTTCAAAACCACCTTCAGGGAGATTGATAAGCTTGCATTCGTATAACACGTTGATACATTTGAACCCTGTCTTGGCATGCAATTCAGTGATACTTGACAGCCCTTTATTGCTAAACAAATGTGCGACTTTTTTCAAGTCTGTTAATGAATTCAGAACATCCTTAATGTGGCTTTGTATTGTTTCACAAGTTGACTGGTTTTCACAACCCTTGATATCAACCGTATCAACAGGCGTATTCGCCCAAGTAATTGACACAAACATACCAATGATAGCCACAGCAATAATCATTCTCCGGCAGTTACTTTTCAAAACTCTCATATCAATTTATGCTCTCAATCCAAATTTGTCGTTTCCCCTGAAAGTCATCACTTAAATCTTCCACTTCTCTACCGCTTGAAATTTCAGTGTATTTCTCACCATCAAACAAGAAAACACCCCATACAGAATCACTGTCCACTATTGCAACATAGCTTTTTTCAATACTGTCAAGGTCACTTTTGGTTCCGAAAATTATCCTGCCAAGTTTCCTGTATTGAATAAGATTGCGTAAAAAATCCTTCGTATTGTGAAGTCTTGCTAAGATAATGAGCTCGCGGGGGTACGATTTCTGTGACGGGAAATCTTCAATTCCCGACCCGCTTGGGTTCGAGGCAGATGTATCGGCAGGCGGCGCAAGCCACGGGAATTCCAATTCAACCTCTAACGTATTATTTGGTAGTTCATCTTCAGCTACCTCGCGCAGATGAATAATTTCCTCGCTCATATCTCTTTCAGAGGTATAGTCCACTGACAATTTTAACACCCACTTCTCAAAAGTGGGGCTGTTATATATTGGAATCACCGCCTCGCCATTCTTAACCTGCGCAAAGTCTGTACCCAAACCGCTATAATAACTGAAACTCAAATCTTTTACCGGTTTGTCCATGTAACTGAATTGTAGCTCCGCTATCACATCAGACATATCAGACCTGTCCGGATAAACTTCTTGAGGATTTACTGAAATGTTACTAATTACTTTTCCAATTTTGTTGGGTAAGGCAATTTTAGGGTCAGTGAGAATGACGCCCTCAAAATTGATTTGCATAGTATTCGGATATGTGTGAGACAATAGATAAGCCCAATAATAGTTTTTAAGGGCGTTTCCAATCCGACAATTTTTCTCGCTTTCTTTCCCCAGCTTGACATAATCCTGGATTTGATTCTTGCGCCTTTCAAATGATTTTTTAAGGTTCTTCTTTGTTATGTATGCCAACGCATGGAAATTCTTCTCTTTCTGTAATATAATATGATCAAGTCCCCTGAAATACATACCGGAATAACTTGATATCTCCTTCTTAAATTCTTCTCTTATTTTATAGTCGTTGTCTTTTCTTGTCTCATTAGTGGTACTGG
>JAYEIF010000001.1:0-6519 GCA_034659895.1 Candidatus Zixiibacteriota bacterium | reverse complement strand
ATGGATGCTGGTGAGCATGGTTTCTGGGATTGGAATTTAGATACTGATGAGATATACTTCAGCCCGCGTTACTACACCATGCTCGGCTATGAGCCGGGGGAATTGCCGATGGTCAAGGACACATGGGTCGGCTTGATGCATCCGGAAGACCGCAAAACAATTGTGCCTAAAGTGCAAAAATATGTCGAAAACGCCGAACCGTATAAGGTCGAGTTCCGTTTGAAATGCAAGGACGGTTCGTGGAAGTGGATCTCCGGACAGGGAAAGAGTTACAACCTTACCAATGATGGCAGGCCGAATCGAGCAGTTGGCGTGCATGTTGATATTGATGAGCGCAAGCGTGCGGAGGGAAAACTGAGGCGTCTTTCGACAGCCATCGAACAGTCGCCGGAAACCGTGGTCATCACTGATACGGAGGCAACCATCCAGTATGTAAACCCGGCATTTGAAACCATCACCGGCTATTCCATGGAAGAAGCTCTCGGCAGTAACCCGCGCATTCTACAAAGCGGGGAGCACAATGCGGCTTTCTATGAAGCCCTCTGGAAAACACTCACGAACGGAGAAGTGTGGCACGGAGAATTTGTTAACAAACGAAAAGACGGCTCGCTCTATCAGGAGGATGCAACTATCTCACCGGTGCAGAACGCCATCGGGGAAACCGTGGGATATGTGGCAATCAAACAGGATATCACAGAGCGCAAGCAGGCAGAGAAAACCCTTCGTGAGAGCAAGGAGCGTTTCGATCAGCTTGCCGAGCAGAATCGCACCATCACATGGGAAATCGATACCGAAGGCTTATACACCTATGTCAGCTATGTGGCGGCGCAGTTGCTTGGCTATCAGCCGGAGGAACTCGTTGGCACAATGCACTTCTACGATTTGCATCCCG
Organism: Candidatus Zixiibacteriota bacterium; assembly: GCA_034659895.1. Taxonomy (GTDB): domain Bacteria; phylum Zixibacteria; class MSB-5A5; order GN15; family FEB-12; genus B120-G9. Next base: position 5,627 of record JAYEIF010000001.1, on the reverse strand, counting down.
AAGAGGAGCGTGAAGCATTCAAAGCTGCTGCCTTTGATGTGTTCGCACGGAAAGGAACCTTTAGCAATCTTGAAAACGCAATCAAGACGAAAAACGGTAATACGATTATGGTTTCCACCAATGGCATCCCAATGCTGAATCCAGATGGTTCGTTGTGCGGCTATCGCGGCAGCGATACTGACATCACCGAGCGCAAGCAGGCAGAAGAAAAGCGGGAACAATCCGAATTAAAGTTTCGCACTTTATATGAATCCTCAAGCGATGCGATAATGATGCTCGACGAGAAAGGATTTTTCGATTGCAATAAGGCAACAGTAAAAATGTTCGGTTGTAAAGATAAAGAAGAGTTTTGCAGTATGCATCCATCTGAAGTATCGCCGGCAACCCAACCGTGCGGAAGCAATTCAATAGAACTTTCCAATAAGATGATAGCAACAGCAATGAAAAAAGGCAGCAATCATTTCGAGTGGACACACAAGACAATCAATGGCACCGACTTCCCTGCCGAGGTATTACTAAATTCAATGGAGCTTGATGGCAAGAATGTTCTTCAAGCCACAGTTCGTGACATTACCAAGCGCAGGCAAAACGAAGAGAAAATGCAGAAATATATTTCCCGACAGATTAGAATAGCCAAATTCGGCCAGTATGCGCTATCAAATATAGAGTTGGATGAATTGTTTGAAAGAGCGGTTTCTCTTGTATCTACAACTCTGGAAACGAAATATGCCAAGATACTCGAACATATTCCCGAAAAGGGAATACTCTTTTTGCGTGCCGGTGTTGGCTGGAAAGAAGGCTGGGTGGGACAAAAGTCAGTTCCCGACGGTATTGAATCACAAGGCGGATATACACTGAAACAGAACAAACCTGTGATCGCTGAAGACATTGAGAACGAAAGCAGATTCTCACCCCCATCTCTGCTGACCGAGCATAACGTGGTCGGCGGTATAACAGTTGCCATCGGCGGCAACCAGGACAGCCAGCGACCTTTCGGCGTTCTGGGAGTCCATACCGACAGGATACAAAAATTCGCTGATGATGACGCTCACTTTATGGAGACAATCGCCAATATACTCGCAGAGTCAATCGAACGTAAGAATTTCCAAAAGAAGCAGGATGAATATGTAACAGAGCTTAAGAAATCTAAAGAAACTACTACAAACATGATGGAAGACCTTCGAATGGCTAAGGAATTCCAGGAACAGAACAACCATGAGCTGGCACAGCTTGTCCAAAAACTTGAAATATCTCAGCAAAAAGCTGAGGAAGCAACACGAGCCAAAAGCGAATTCCTTGCCAACATGAGCCATGAAATTCGCACGCCGATGAATGCTATTATCGGAATGACTGATCTTGTCTTAGAGACAGAGCTTGATAATCAGCAAAAGGAATTCCTTGGTATAGTCAGTCAATCAGGGAGTAATCTGCTAAACATTATTAACGATATCCTGGATTTCTCAAAGATAGAAGCCGGCCAATTGGAGCTTGAGAAGATTGACTTCGGTCTGCGTGAAACAATTGAGAGCGCAGTTAGTATGCTGTCAATCAAGGCAAAAGATGAAAAAATAGAACTTGTCAGTTTTATTGATCCTCTGGTGCCTGACTGGCTTTCAGGTGATCCTACACGCCTAAGGCAGGTGCTAATCAATCTTATTGGCAACTCAATTAAGTTTACCGAAGAAGGTGAAGTAACCCTGCGGGTGGAGCTGGAATCCGATTCAGACCCAGCACGACTGCATTTCAGCGTCATTGATACGGGAATCGGAATTCCAGAAGATAAGATAGACAAAATTTTCAACAGCTTCACGCAGGCTGATGGATCCACGACCAGAACGTATGGAGGAACAGGGCTGGGGACTACAATATCAAAACAGTTAATTGAGAAGATGGACGGATCTATTTGGATAAATAGTCCTACCAATGAATCCGGCATCGGCGGTCCCGGGACAACTTTCCACATCACAATGCCGATAGTTTTGGGAGAGTCTCAGCCGTCAGCACAGAAATCAATTTCAGGTGATATTGCCGGCAAGCGTGTTCTAATAGTAGATGACAATAAATCAAGCCGCAGATTGCTGACAGCGTTGACGGAAAATTGGGGAATGCACGCCGCGGCAGTTTCATCGGGAGAGAAAGCTTTGCGGGCAATAAATACAGCAATGGATAACGGTGAGAATTTCTCGCTTGTTCTTTTGGATTATATGATGCCCAATATGAGCGGGCTGGAATTCGCTGAAAAGATGCGAACCGACTCTCGGTTACAGGACACACGGATTATCTTATTAAGTTCAACAGGGCAATTGGTTGGAAAGGATACACTTGAGAAGCTCGGCATATTTTCCTTCGCTTCTAAGCCTGTCAAACAATCGTTTCTCTACGATGCAGTTGTCAATGCCATTGGGAAACCTGAAGCTGGATCTCTGAAAGATAAGTCAGCAACAGGTAGTGATGATGCTGCTGACTCGCAATATAAAGTTGGAACAGGAAAGAAAGCGCTCCTTGTTGAAGATAATAAATTTAATTTGATATTGGCAAAGAAGCTTTTGGAAAAACAAGGATTTCAAGTTGAAACAGCAAAAGACGGACAAAAGGCGGTTGAGTCAGTTATAGCGGGCGATTACGATATGATATTCATGGATGTGCAGATGCCGGTGATGAATGGCTTTGAAGCTACTGCAAAAATCAGGGGAATGCAAGAAGTCTCGGGTGATACCACTCCGATAATTGCTATGACCGCTAATGCACTGGAGGGAGATAAAGAAAAATGTCTTGATGCAGGTATGAATGATTATGTAAGTAAGCCGATAAATCCAAAGAAGCTGAGAGAATGTATTTTGAAATATGTTTCGAATGAACCAGTTAGAGAGCAAAGCTGAACAGAAAAATGGAGGTTAATGAAATATGAATTTTGATTACAACAAATTGTTGGAGACCGCAGGCGGGGATGAGGAACTCGTAGGGGAACTTATAGACATCTTTATGGAAGAATATCCGAATTATATCGCCAGCATAGAAAAAGCAATTCAAGAAAATCAACCGCAACAACTACACGAAGCGGCACACACGCTAAAAGGATCTCTCAGCAGTATGGGGGCAAATACCGCATTAGATCAAGTAATAGCGCTTGAAACTATGGGAATAAATAAAGATTTGCAACAGGCAAATATAGCACTCGAACAGCTAAAGCACAGTATGGAGGAACTGATTCAGGATATAAAGACTCACGAAAGGGCATCTGTAAAATGAGAGTTTTGGTCGTTGAGGATGATAAGCTTTCGCAGAAACTGATTGTTTCGATACTTGAAAAGAACTCCATCGAAGTTGAAGCAATGGGGTCTGCCAAAGCAGCCATGGACTTTCTGAAAAATGGTGAGCTCGTCGACGTTATTATTTCAGATGTCATGATGCCTCATATAGACGGATTCATGTTTACTCGTCTTCTAAATACTGACAAACGTCTGAATAAAATCCCTGTAATTCTCTGCACCGCTCTCAATGACAAGGCATCATTAGTGAAAGGAATTGAAGTTGGAATTGCAGGATATGTCATCAAACCAGTCAAAGAGGCTATCCTGATCCCAAAAGTGAAGAAAGCGGCAGAAAACAGCCCGGGAGCTGTGCTGGTGGTGGACGATGAAGAGTTGATGCGAGGTATTATCGTTGCCTTTTTGAAACGAGACTTATATAAAGTTATGACAGCGAAGTCCGGCAATGATGCTATTGAAATAATAAAAAATAATAAAGTGGCGATGGTTATATCCGATATTGCTATGCCGGAGATGGACGGTTTCAAGTTACTGTCATATATAAAAGAAATCAATATGTCCATCCCTGTCATTCTGATATCCGGGCGCAATGAATACAGTAGGGATGAAATTGTCGCTACAGGAGCGGATGACTTTATCGCAAAACCATTTCACAATACAGAAATTTCAGATAAGGTGCGTGCACATTACAAATAAAATGGAGATATAATATGAAGATACTCATTGCGGAAGATGATGCGTTTTCGAGAAAAGTCCTCGAGGCAATTCTCAAAAAAGCCGACCACGAAGTTGTTTCTTGCAATGACGGAGAAACCGCCATAGAAGCTTACAAGCAAGACTCGTCCTTTGAAATAGCAATCCTTGACTGGATGATGCCGGGGAAAGATGGTCTCGAGGTTTGTGAAGCAATCAAAAGTAACAAGGATAATCCTTTAACTTATGTAATTATGTTAACTGCAAAAAGCAGTGCAAAGGAACTTGCACAAGCTTTGGATTCAGGGGCGGATGATTTTGTATCTAAGCCGTTTAATGCGATTGAGCTTAACGCCCGTATTAATGCCGGCATCAGGACAATTCGATTGCAGAAAGCGTTGATGGATAATATCAATGAGCTTCAGGATACTCTTGACCATGTTGATCAACTACAGGGTATTTTACCCATCTGTGCTTGGTGTAAAAAGGTAAGGGACGATTCCGGTTACTGGGGTTCAGTAGAAGAATATATCAGCAAGCATTCAAAGGCAGAATTAAGCCACAGTATTTGTCCCGACTGTATGGCGAAGTATTTTCCAGAAATAGATAATAAAAATAAAACTACTGAAAATAAAGAAGCTATTACTACTGAGAGTGATGGCGGCTGATTACTGGCTAAAATCCACGATATTTCTTATCTTTACCATCTTCTGAGCAGGCGATATAATACTTGTTCAGATTATACTTGCATTAGTATCCGGCATTTCCTTAGTATGCACACAACAAATTTTCTAACTGATTTTGGACTCCGGTCCTTTCATGTGATGAATTAGAACGCAAACATATTAGATGAACGGAGGTTTTCATGAGTCCTGCAAACGATGGTAACACGGTAAAGGTGCACTACACGGGTAAACTAGAGGATGGCACGGTATTTGACAGCTCCGAGGGTCGCGATCCACTCGAGGTTAAACTAGGTGATAATGCCGTCATACCCGGTTTTGAAAAGGGTCTGGTCGGTATGGAGACAGGTGATAAAAAGACGATCACCATTCCATCTGAAGATGCCTATGGTCCCCACCGTGATGATTTGATAGTGGAAGCCAACCAATCCGATTTCCCTGAGAATATCACTCCCGAGATCGGTCTGCAACTGCAGATACAAAAATCCGATGGTCAGAAACTGCTTGTGACGATTGTTAAAATCGAAGATGATAAGGTTGCTCTGGACGCCAATCATCCGTTAGCTGGCAAAACCTTGACATTTGATGTGGAGATGATAGAAATGGCGTAACTGTAAACGTCTGCCGAAAAGTACCATATATGGCGGTGTGATAAGGACTTGTTGAAAAAGTTGAAAGCAATCAGTTTGTTGTGGATGTGGTTGAGAACGGGCGACACGCCACGGCGCACTTCCTGTGCGCCGACAGGCACGTCAGCATAAAGCCGCACTCTACGCGGAAGATACTCCACAACCGCGTAGGGACGGGGCTTGTCTCCGCCCTAATGAAAATGATGGCCAGGTTCAACAAGCCCATAACAGTGGGTTAAAAGTATTCCATTCAAACAAACTTGTTGAAAGGTAATAAAAAATACGCCATCAGGGATTCGAACCCCGGACCCGCTGATTAAGAGTCAGCTGCTCTGCCAACTGAGCTAATGGCG